>CAMBDR010000614.1 GCA_945864765.1 Janthinobacterium lividum
GAAATTTTTTAAAATTCATTGGTTATGCATCGATCAGTTGGTTTCGGGCGCACGGCGTTGACGCAAATCGCGGAACATGATTTCTTCCGGCAAGAAATCGCGGTAGCCGCGTCCATTGCCAAAGTTCAAGGCCACGCCAATAGCGGCATTGGTGCGATGTTGTACCAGATCACGGCTCACGCTCACGCCCAGTTCTAGCCGGTGTTGTTGATTGAGCCAAATATCGGTGCTGGCATTGGCTGTTACCTGGCGTTGATTTTTGCTGCCGCCATAAGCTGCGGCATCGCTTGCGGTGCGCAGGGTTTGAGTGTCGAGCCGGATGCCTACATTGGCAGGCCCGAGCAACTGCTTCCAGCCAAGTTGGGTGTTGATTGATTTGGGTAGCAAGTTACTGCCCGTAACCAGTTTGATTTGGGCCGAGAGTTGCGTGTCCAGCTTGGGGCGGTAGGTGAATTGGTCGCTTAATTCGAAGCCGATTTTGGCATTCACCGCATAGGGCGACTGGTTATGGGTTTCTACCCCGTCCACCAAGTAATCTTGATCGGTGCTACTGGCTTTGCCGCGCACAAACAGCGCCAGCTTGGGCTCATGCGTGGCCACGGGCGAAATCACGCGTTGCTGTTTGATCCAGGCACTGGCGGCTGCCTGGTAGTTGGCGCTGGCAGTGCCGTGTTGCGCCAACACCTGGGCATTTGCACCGAGTACGATGCCACGCCACCCGAGGTCGTGCGTGAGGGCGGCATACGCACCCAAGCCGGGTTGCGATACGCCTTGCTGCTTGCGCGTGAACAGGTCGGCGCGATACCAGTTATGCTGGTCGGCATCGTAATAGCGATATCTGGCTCCGCTTTCAATCACCACAGGCTTGTCGCGCTTGGCGGCGATGTTGCCTGGCTGGGCTTGGGACAGACTGCCGTAGGCGGCCCAGGTGCCGCTTTCTTGCCCGCCCAAGGGGAGTAGAGCGCTGGCTGGTGCCAGATTTTTGGGGGCTGCGTTGCTGGTTTCGTTGGCCCTGAGGTTGGCTGTCCCGTTGTGTGCTGCCACAGGCTCGCTTTGGTTGCTGATGGCCGCCACCTGAATCAGCGGGTTTGCCGGCGAAATGGTCGTCGGCTGGTTCACAGGGTTCGCTGCCGCAAAGGCCGCCACCTGAATCAAAGGCCCGGCTACCGGAATCGGCGTTACTTCGATTTGGCGCGGCGGCGTGACTGGGCGTGCTGGCATGGCCTGGCGCGTAAAAATGCGGAACAAGGCTTCTTTTTCGCCAGCACGCGGGGTCAGGTTGAATTTATTCCACGGTTGATCGAGCAGGCGATAACGGCTATGGGTTTGTCCATCGACCCAATGGTCAAGGCGTAACCAAACCGGCCCCGGTATCATCAGCTTGATCGGTTCCTGATGGGTGGCGACATGGTAAAAACGCTCGTTGGCATCGAGCACATCGCGGTTAGCAGCGTTTTTGTCTTGCATGGTGACGCCCAAAAATTGATTGGCGAGCGGGTTTTTAATCCATACCTTGACCGATTGCTGCCCTTTGCCCAAATTCAGCGCATGCGCTACCTGGCTTGCATTGGCGGCCAGATTGATGTTTTGAATCGGGCCATTATTGAGTTGTACTTGCGCCATCAGGGCGGTTGCGGGTTGGGCGCTGACATCGCGATTAAACAGCGCCAAATTCAGGCGACCGGGCTGGGTGTTGAACCAGCTTAATACCAAACGGCTGCCGCCGGTGAGCAAATATTCGTCTTTATGCGTGCTGGAGAGTAACGCACGCCGTACCCGCAAAGCCGGGGTTTCGGGTTCATAATTGCTGATCATGCGGCTGCGCAGTCCAGCGCTGTTTTGTACCGTGGCAACCGGCATCCATTCGCTATTGCGCAGCAAGCGCTCCATTAAGCCGCCGTTGCCGGACAGTTCCGGGTGTTTGGCCTGCAAATCGCTGGCGGTGGCCAGCAAGGCTTGCCCACGTACCGGGGCTTTTTCGCTGCGCCAGAGCAGGGCGGTGAGTTGTTCTTGTACCTGGGTCGGGGTTTGCGCGGCGGGCAGTTTGGCGAAATCATCCCAATTTTGTGTGGCAACGATGCGCGCCAAGGCCATGCTGGGGGCGCTGTCTGCGCTTTGCTTGGGCGTTGGGTTGGGCGTTGGGTTCGGGGTGGCGGCCACGGTGCTGCTGCGTTCAATCGCTGCCATGCTGGCAAAGCCGGGGGCAAAGCTTGGCGCTTGATTTTTCCAGTGCAATACCTGCGCATTGGCCGCAGCATTGGCATTGTCCGATACGATTACGCTGACACAATCGCGACAACCCCAAAATTTGGGCGTGCTTGCTTCGTTCACCGCAAGCTTGTTTTGGCCGCGCAGGCTATCTTCGGTCAGCAAGGGTAGCACTGGCAAAGGCAAGGCGGGCACGGCCACGCGTGCATTGACGAGTAGCGCGATACCGTCACCGGATACATTGATCTCATGCCAACCGGGGCCAAATTCCAGGTCTTTGAGTACCGCCTGGCCGGGTACTTGCTCGTCATGCCCAATCAGTTTTAAGCCATTGGCAGGCCAGTTTTGATTGATGGCGACTGGCCAGATATGTTGCCCGGCCACTTCTTCCACCTTCATCCAACCCTCGATCATGGTGTGCGAGTTGAGCGGGTGCAGCGGACGTGCTTCCAGGCGCAGTTTGAGTGGGCCTAAAAAGCGTAGTTTGAGCGGTTTTTCCGGTTCGGCACGGTAAGTGGTGGTGTAACTGTCCTGATTGATGGCGTACAGGGTGTGGCTACCCGCAAAATCGATAATCTGACTTGGGATTTCTTTCCATTGCTGTGCGCCGGGGTGGCTGGCTTGCCAATCGGCCCAGGCCTGGCTCAGGGCAGGGCTGAGGGCAGAATTGGCGGCATTGCCCGTGCGGCCACTGGCGCGCTCAGCTTGAATTTGTTGTTGTAATTTCTGGCCACGCTGCAAGTGGGCGGCAAATTCGGCGGCGGTGTTGATATCGGCGGCTGCATTCGCGGCTGCATTCGTGGCTTGCTTGCTGCCCGCTTGTTGACTCAGTTCCGCGCTGATATTAAATGACGTGGCAGCCTGTTCAAACTGGCCTTGCCAGGCGTAACGCTGGCCTTGCCAAAATTCCCGTTCGGCGCTGCTGCTTAAATCGGCTTGCAGGGTCTGGAATAATTGCAGCCAATTGTTTTGCAGCGCGGCGCGCAACATCATGGGCAAGGGGCGCTCTTTGGCGGGTAGCAGCAGGGCGGCCAGTAGTGCCAAATCATGCTTATCATTTTCTTGCAATGAAATGGCTAATGCGCGCAGGCTGGCGCTGTCTTGCGCACGCATGAAGGCGGCGCAACGCACCAATAAGTCACTCGACAGGTCAAGATTGCTGCGATAAATGTCACTCAATTGCTGCGCAGCTTGCTGGCGCACGCCGGGGCGGCTGCTATACAGTAAGCGCTGCTTTAAGCTTTGTTCGGCCAAAAAGGTTTCGCCCAGGGCTAGCAGCGCTTGAATTTTGCCTTGCTCGGCTTGCTCGATTAATTCCGGATGGTTGCTGTGCGAGGCTTCGGCCCATTTTTCCAGTGCAGGCAGCCAGTTGACTTGTTTGGCATAGTCCCGCGCAGCCTGGGCGGCGTTGGCGGCTTGGGTGTAGTGGGCGTTAGCGGGCTTATTCTCTTGCGCCGGGGCGCTGATGTTGTTGGCCAGCAGGTTAAATTCGCTATCAATGAAACGTACCAAGCCTTGCAATTGATTATGCAGC
>CAMBDR010000615.1 GCA_945864765.1 Janthinobacterium lividum
TGGATTTGGCATTTGACTGCCTGTAAGCCCAACTTCCGCCAACTTCGGCGGTGGGTTTGGCGCGTTGGTGCCGATCATGTCAGCAACATCCGGTTGCGCATCCGGTATGGGCAATACGGCTGGCTGCATTTGCTGCGGTAACAGGTCAAACATGGTGGTCTCCAATCATTTGAGGGGTAAGGAATGCCGATTATACCCCGCTACATTGCCTGTTAGCCATCCCGTTACCGTTGCAATGGCTTGTAGTCTAACATTGGGGATTGGCGGTTGTCGTGTCAACCTGCACATATTTGTATTATTGTGTGGTTATACACAGGAAAAACTGTTGTTAGTTTGGCGTTATATTTCCATGTGGAACTGTAATGCTGATATGCCTGGTTGCCTTAAATGGTTACTTTGCGGCAAGTGCTATGCAGTGCTCGCTTTCGGCAAGAAACTCGGCTTTGGCCGCACGCCGAAATGAAACTCGAAAGCGCACTGCGCAATATGGGCTGAAAAAACCCAGACTCAACGTATTTCAATCATCCGTGTCTATTCCAAAAAATAAGATTTGAGGAATACCGCCATGTTTTGCGGTTGTTCTGTTGGGTATTCACTTTTTGATTGTGCATAGAAAAAGAACGCAGCAAGGCCACAAACGATAATAAGAAACCCACCGATGGCCATCGAGATATATTGCGATGCTTTGACGTATTTTCCGATAAAGATGCACAGCGTTGCGATGATATAGAGGCCCACCAGAAGCACTGGCGCAATGAAGAACATTAAAAATCCATTATTAGCACCGGCATTCACCCCGATATCATAAAATTTCATGTACTTACTCATAAGGCTCAGCGCCAGCCAACTCACCAGAAGCGGAAGCATAAAATACAAAATCTTGCATAGGACTGCAATTCCCTTCTGGCGTGTGTCGTTATTTTCCATGATGGTTCTTTATGAGAATAGTATTGAGGCTATTTGTAGTCATTGTTTGTGATAACGACATTGGTTGCCTTTTCGGCTTTTATTCCTTTTTTGATTTCCATATTGCGAGCGGCCAGATAAGTATCGGCTTGAGCGGTGATTGCCTTTTGCAGGATGGTTGCATCTATCTTGAGTCCATACTTTTTCCAAAGCGCAATGCCGATTTTTACGCTGATAATGTCGCCTTCGTCATTATCCCCTGCGCCTGGCAAACCGGATGCAGCACCCGCTTGGAGTGTAGTTTCATCAAATCCGCAGCGAGTCCCAATATATCCATAATGGATGTTTGACCAAACATCGTAGTAATATTCGTTGAATAAATCACCCCGTAGCGGGAAATGAAACGCGCGATTCATGGAACCAAATGGTCTTGGTGGCGTTCCCATTTCCTTATATTTTTTAGTCAGTATCGGCTTATGATCCCATGGGCCACCATCAAGAACCTGGACGAACCAACGGCCTTGTGCTTCTGCCATGGCAATACCAGACATCTGGATCATGGTTTCAAAGGTCGCTTGGCTACCGCTTATTTTAAATATTTCGTACCAGCTCGCTTTTTGTATTTCTTCAAATGCTTTGTCACTCGCTGTGTGAAATGATTTGCTTCTCTTGATGGCATCGCTGATTGCCTTTACCTCTGTGCTTTGCGCATTTTTCAGCATTTCCGAAAGCATATAGGTCGTCGTGAGGTCGCACCGTTGATAATTCGGTACGATGAGGCGCTGTCCTATGGCAAGGCGCGCATTGAGAGCAAGCCCATTCAGTTTGGCTAAGTCACTTGCAAGGAGCCCACTTCCAAGCTCATGAACAGAAATTTTCCAGAGTGAATCACCCCGTCGAATATCATAATGTGCCACATTGTCGGGTATGGTTGGTGGTTTCATTTAAAAACTCATGGGATGGAATATTGATGAGAGCAACAGACAAGGCGTTGCCGATATTTTCGATGTGTTCATATGGGTTCCGAAAATGAGTAATGGGAGGTACGTGAATAACCAACAACGCTGAAATATGCCGGAGCGATGAGAGATAAGCCCCCATAACTAGTCACATATCATATTCTGTTTGCGGGTAAGCAACAAGAATTTGCCATGCGAGCAACAAGAATACAACAAATTGAACACCGAGTCCGGCAAAATAGATCAATGCTGAGCTTTACCACCAGCGCAGGGGCATCGAGGAGGCGTTCAAGAGATCAGGGCCAGTCCTTGCCTTTCAAGAGATCAGGGCCAGTCCTTGCCTTTTACTCTTCCCTGCTCAGTAGTGATTGCCCATCAGGCAGTAAGCCACCACCACGGCTTGAAAACCCGGTGTAAGTCTGGGCGGCCCTGCAATTTGCTGTAATATCCTGATGTGCGCAGCACATTGTCACTAAAAAACATTTTTCAAGGAGATATATTATGGCAGACCGCCAAGCAGGCAGCGTTAAATGGTTCAACGACGAAAAAGGCTTTGGTTTCATCACGCCTAAAAATGGCGGTGCCGACCTGTTCGTCCATTTCAAAGCGATCGAAAGCGACGGTTTCAAAAGCCTGAAAGAAGGCCAATTGGTTTCTTTCGTCGCTGAAAAAGGCCAGAAAGGTATGCAAGCTGCTCAGGTTCGCATAGAATAATACGCCTCTGAGCTAAAAACCCCGCACAACCGCCCTTGTGTCATTGCGGCAATGCATCCGACTTTGGCTCACCGGATCGCATTGCCCTGATTCGCTGATTCACTGTTTCGCTGATTCACGGATTCACTGATTCGCGCAAAAGCGACACTTCCATTTTTTTTCAATCAAAAAAACAACTTTCACTGGCATGGCAGTTGCGTTTAGGCTATCTTTAGCGGACTAAAAGGCAAACTTTTACCCCAACCCCCGGAAAAGCCAGAGGAAACCACCATGCAAACCAAGCAATTACCCTTTTTAAAGCGCACTTCCTATTTTTTTAGCCTCGCCCTGTTCGGGCTATGCAGCCATGCTTTTGCGCAAAACGCCGATTGTGTCGGCGAAGTCATCACCCCGCCTTCTGGCTTGGTGGAAGTCACGGATGATGCCTTGCTGGCGCAAGCCTTGGGTGCGCCCGGCAAAGGCGCGCTATGCAAGGGCAAGGTCTACCGGGTCGATAAATTACTCACCGTGTACCGGGTGTGGGATGGTTCCAAAGCCTACACCGCTCTGGGGCGCTGGTGGTCGCTGAACAAACCGGTTGGCCCACGGGACAAATACCGCGTCGATAACGACATTTGCCCGGAATGAAGCCCACTGGACAAAATGAACTGGTGCATCATCAAAATCGGCACCAAAATTGTGATCGGCCCCGGCCAAAGTGCGCAATGCACGGGTAGCCTGTTACCGGCCTCGGCCACCAATCAAGTTTTTATTCCCAACGACACGCGCAACAACATCACGCTGGTGGAGTATTGCAGCACCGCCACGGATTGGCCGGAAGCCACACCCTGAGGCTTGGGCGTTTCAGCAGACAACAGACACTACATTGCTATCGCATCCGGGCTTAGCCCAATTTTTTCACATAACCAGGAGATTCCCATGAGCAATAGAGCCAAAGAAGCCGCCGACTTGGCAGCACGCGCTGCGCGCTTTGCCCGTTTAAACGAATTGTTCAGTACCACCCCCGCCAAACCACGCGTCCAACGCGCACGGCAGCAGTTGTTACTTAACCGCCCTCGCAATGCCATGCTGGCGCTCATGCTGCATGCCAGTGCGCGCTTCGAGCAAGGCATGGCCTTGAGCGATTTTGAGTCCGATATGATCAACATCGTCCAACGCT
>CAMBDR010000616.1 GCA_945864765.1 Janthinobacterium lividum
GCCGATGGCACGCAAGTAAAGACGGGTGATTTGGTGCTGCGCATTGATGTACGGGAAGGTAATAGTCCAGAACAATTGGAAGTAGATATGGCCCAAGCGCGGGAGAAGACCTTGCATGATGTCGCCAAATTGGAAGTGGCGGCGATTGAGGAAGAAAGAAAACTCCTGTACGCCAAATTCGGCTTGGCTAAAGCACAGATCAATGCCGCTTTACCAAAATCGCAAATGACCTTGCTGGATTTCGATAAAAATCAAAGCGAGCTTGATAATGCGCGCCGCAATTTGGCGGGTATGCAAAAAACTTTTGCCAATGCGACCGAGAACATTGCGCGGCAAAAGCGTGATGGCGAATTGGCGCTGAAAAAAGTCCAAATAAATTATGCTTTTGCCAAAGCATTATTGAGTGGTGCCCAGGTTCATGCACAACGTGATGGTTTTGTGGTTCATAACTATGGTGGCAGAACGGGCGAACGCTTTGATGAGGGCGGCAGCGCCAGACCAGGTAATGTTGTAGGCCAAATTATGGGCAACGGCCATGTGAAAGTATATGCTTGGGCACTGGAGGCAGACCGCTCATTTTTACAAGAGGGAAAGCATGTGCAGTTAGGTTTTGACGCATTGCCAGACACCAGCCTGACTGGCACAGTAACCGCCATTGCCAGCGCACCCGAAGAACGCACCAGTTGGGGGCAAGGGCGATATTTTCGGGTTGAAATCGCTTTGCCCCCCGCGCATGGCCAGCCATTGGTGCATGGCATGAGCGTCATGATAGCGCCGTTACTTGGTGAAGCTGCGGCGAAATCCATTGTAACGGGTCATGCCATGCCATCAAGCACTGCGAGTCAAACCAGTAAAATGCCTGTGATCAAGCTGGAAGGTGAAATCCAGTCCAGATTGGTTAGTGCAATTTCACCGCCCGCAATCAGGAATATATTTTCCTATAATCTCAGCGCTTTTGCGCCAGAAGGGAGCAATGTCAAAGCGGGGCAAATGGTTGCAACCTTTCAAAACAAGGAAATGGCAGATCAGCTTGAAACCAGCCAAAGCAAACTTAACGAAAAGCAACGCGCACTGGAGAAGTTGCGCTTCGATCAGGCCGATGCCACCAAGAATACCGAACTAACATTGGCCGAAGCACAAAGCAATGCAGAAAAGGCAAAGCACAAAGCCGCTCTGCCCAAGGAATTGGTGCGGCGTGTCGATTATGACAAATGGGCGCTTGAGCGGGAGCTAACGAGCCAGTTAGCTGATTTGGTGCTACGCCAGCGAGACGCACAAAACCGTGCGCAAAAGGCAGAAATGAACGGCCTGCGCGCCGAAATAGCGCAATTGCAAAATGATATCGATTTGCTGGAGCGTGGCCAAAAGGCACTGGTGGTGAAGGCGAAACAGGATGGAATTGTGCTTTATCGCAATGACTCTACAGGTAATAAATTTGGGCCAGGTAGCGAGGTGTTCATGGGCTTATCCGCCGCCAATGTCGCGGACCCAAGCAAGTTATTTGTGGCAGCAACACTGCCCGAAGCGCAATCGAGTTCGGTGCGCCTTGGGCAAGCTGCCCGTGTTACCGTGCCTGGGGAAAATATTGACTTATCCGCCACCGTAACCAGTCTGGGAAAAGTGTTTCACGGTAAATCTAACTCGCAATCGGTGGTTGTGCGCGATCTTGAACTACAATTAACATCAATTCCGAAGGGGCTGAAACCGGGCACAGCGGTGGCGGTGCTCTTATTTCCGCCGCCGACCAGGCCCGGTGTAACGACACCAGCCAATGGTACGGCAGATAATGCGTTACAGTGGGGAAAATAATGACCTTATCGTTGCACACCCCCAATGGTTGGCCCGGTGTTTGCTTGTGCGCCTTGCTGTGCGCGCAACTTGGTGCCTGTGTTGGCGAACAAACGGCATCCCACCCGCCCATTGAAGTTGTTACCCATCGTGCTTGGCATGAAACATTGCAAGCTGTTGGCGAAATTAACTCCGCAGCCAAAACACTGGCCAAAGTGCCCGGTACAGGCTGGGAAACACGCCGCCTGGTTAGCATGGTGCCTGACGGCAGTGTAGTCAAAAAAGGCCAAGTCATCGCACGATTCGACGCGCCACAGGCCCGTGCGGAATTATCGGTGGCAGAAGCTGAATTGCTGCGCAAAGAAATCAGCGAACAAGGTATTGCCGCCACATTGGAAATTAAACACGCGGAACTCGCCGCAGATCGTGCAAAAGTGGCCGCCGATTTGCGTTTAACCGAACACTATACCAAGGCCGAGCTAACCCTCCATGAAAAGAGTAAGGTACTTGAGGGGTTAATTGATGCAGGGTTTCTTCGCCATAAAAACCAATACCTGAATTGGCAAACCAGGCAGATTGGTGCGCGCACCGATGCCGAGCGTGCTTTGCTTAAGTCCCAAAAAGAAACGGTGCTCGTTACTGCAAACCAAAAGCGCAAGAGTCTGGCCGAGCTGGATTTGGTTGCCCCCCATGACGGGGTATTTTTCCTGGTTAGACGCTGGGATGGTTCACGGCCAACATTGGGTGCAACGCTATGGGCGGATGAAGATTTTGGCTCCCTGCCTGATTTGAATACCTTGCTGGTGCGCTTTAAAGTTGCCCAAGCGGACATGTATGGCCTTAAACCGGGGTTGCCGATTCATGCGCGGCTAGCAGGTACGGGAACAGCAATGGATCTGGTGATCAGTTCCGTTGGGAGCAATGCGCAACCCAAGTCCAACGAATCGCCAGTGAAGTATAGCGAATTTGAGGCACTTTTGGACCATAATTTGGTTGTTAGGCTAGGCTTAAAACCAGGCCAGGCAATGTTTGCCAGCGTACAATTGGTGAGCAAAGCCAATGCGCTAACCGTGCCCAATGTGGCATTGGTGCAGGAAGGTACGGCATTTTATGTGTATACCTACGATGGCCGCCATAATAGCGCAGGCACCAAGCAAAAAGTAGAATTGGGCTTGCGTGGCCCCATCCGTAGCGAAGTCAAATCAGGTCTTGCTGCGGGGACCAAGATCCATATAATACCTCCCACGGGAGAGGCGAAATGATGAGTCTTGCATTAATCCGGGAAGCCGCTATCGAGCTGAAAAGGCGAAAGTTACGCACGGGTTTAACTTTGCTTGGCATGATCTTTGGCGTCGGTGCAATTGTCGCGATGTTGGCAGTGGGCGAAGGCAGCCGTAGAGAAGCCTTGCGGCTGGTTGCTGAATTGGGCTTAAATAATGTACTCATTGAGAGCAAGAACATTGAAGTGGAAAAATTAAAGGAAATTCGAACCCGTTCCCTGGGTTTGTCTGCTGCTGATGCGGATGCAGCACTATCAATCGTACCTGGCGCGCAATCAGTGGCTTTAAAAAAGGAAATCAAGGTTGATCAATTGGTGAGCGGTAGGCAGGTAGTGGCGGCGCGCGCGTTTGCCGTCTCGATCAGTTATGCCGAACACGGTGGTTTGGCATTGGCGCGTGGCCGTTGGTTCGTGGCGCAAGACAGTGCGACGCTGGCACCCGTATGCGTACTGGGTGCGCGGCTGGCGCATGAACTATTCGGCAAAACCAATCCCATTGGCGCACGCGTTAAACTCAACCACGGCTGGCTGGAAGTGGTGGGCGTACTGGCTGATCGTGCCGAAGGCAAAAAAGTCTTTGAAGGGGTAAAGCTGGGTTTGGATGACGAGAGATTGTTTGTACCATGGGAAACTGGTCGCGCGCGTTTTCGCTTCACTTTGATTGAAGA
>CAMBDR010000617.1 GCA_945864765.1 Janthinobacterium lividum
GGATCGGCCCGAATTGATGCAAAACGACCACTTTTTTGATCGAAGCGAACCAGACCGTTCTCGCGCGTGCCCATCCACAAAACACCTTGCCCGGTGGCTTGGCCTGGTCCGGTAAGTGCCAGCGCCATGATTAATTGCTTATTCAAAAATTCACTGCCAGCAATACGTTGTAGCTGTTGTGGCTCCCCCTGGCTAAAATCAAGCAACCATAAACCATCCAACCCACCCAACCATAAGCGATCACCCTGTTGCAGAATCGAAGTCACAGCCACCGTCGGATCACGCCCGCTGAAATTCACTCTTTGCAACTGCTCGCCATGCATATCGCTACGATACAAACCCCGTTGGCTGGCCAGATACACCCAGCCACCGATCGGGGCGCTGATTGCACGCACCGCCCCCACGGGCAAGGACGTTTCCGGTTGGCTGGCATTGGCCGCCAACCACTTCACCTGCCCATTGCGCTTCAGAATATTCACGCCTTTGCCGCGCAAGCCAACCCAAAGACTGCCATCAGGCATGGCTTTGACGGAAGAGATATCGGTATCGGCCAATCGGTCTGAACGCAATGGATTGCTAAAGATGGGTAAAATTGCATTTTGCCGGGGATTAAATCGGCTGCTGCCACGATAGGTGCCAACCCAAATCAAACCTGCCCGGTCGCGCAAAAGTGACGTCACTGTATTGTCTGCCAGACTATAATCCATATTCACTTCGTGGTGCAGGCGACGCACCCGCAAATTGGCCAGATCAACTACCAATACGCCATAACCACTGGTGGCGAGCCACATTTCACCCGTGCCGATATCACAAATGGCATCGATAACCAGACTGTCCAGCCCCGCCGTATCGCTATCCTGACCGCGCAAAGCCTGCACCGACATGTTCGCCGGATTCACCAAAAACGCCCCCCGACCATTGGTGCCAACCCAAATTTTGCCATTTTTGCTGCGTTGCAGGCACTTCACCATCGACTCTTGCCCGCCAGCAAGTGGCAATTGCAAAAACACCTCCCCTGGTGCATTGCGATACCACAAGCCATTGCGACTGCCAACCCATAACCTGCCGCCAGGTTCGCGCAAGACGGCACGAACATCATCCTGGGCCAAATGCCCCAACCCGGGATCAGCTTGCATCAAACTGCCATCGTGGCGGATATGCTGCAAGCCATTGCGGCTGGCAACCCAAAAACCAGCCTGACCATCTTCCGTCATGGCATTCGCGGCACTACCCTTTTGTTGCAAAACAATTGGCGTAAATTGATCCGATGCAGCAACATAGCGCGCCAGACCAGCCGGGCTGCCTACCCACAGCCCCCCTGACCGGTCGGCAAACAGGAAAGTAATATTATTATTGGGCAAACTTCCCGCATGCAATGGATTGGGCTGATACTCTTTAAAACGGTAGCCATCCCAGCGCGCCAAACCACCTTGCGTGCCCATCCAGATAAAGCCCACGCTATCTTGCGCCAGCGCCGAAACCGCTTGATGGGGCAAGCCCTGACTACGTCCGACATGGTGGAATACAGTATCGCTCAAGTGTGCCCATGAGCCAGGCGCAGCATGCAAGGGCGACACGGGCAACAGCAGCAATAATGACAACAATAACAAAGAAACCGGACACACAAACTGCCCCACAATTCGCCAAACGAACGCGAGCCATGCCGAACTTCGGCCATCCGTAGCATCCGTAGGGCAACCATTGGGAAAATCCATATGCACCTCATTGTCGTTACGCAATAATAGCACTGGCTACCCACAGCGTTGGCTGGCAATGGCGACAAATTATTTCTCATATAAGCAACAGGCCACAAGTTTGATACAATAAGCCCCAACAATTGCGTTGCTTTGGCGGGGTTGTGTACAAATAACGACGACCACCTGCCGCAGCCACGCCGCTTTGCCTGCACTTTTTGCCAACGCCCACCTGGAGCCACCATGAGCATCACTTATCAAAGCGCCATCCCCAGCACCATGCAAGCCAACGACCACCCCTACCTGAATGGCGCATGGACGCCCCTGCGTGAAGAAGTCAACGCCAGCGAGCTGGAAGTGATTGGCCAAATTCCGCACGATATTGATGGCGTGTATTTGCGCAATACCGAAAACCAGATCCAACAACCGCTGGGGCGTTACCACCCGTTTGAAGGCGATGGCATGTTGCATATGATCAGCCTGCGCGATGGACGCGCCGAATATCGCAACCGCATCGTGCCCACCAGCGGTTTTTTGGCCGAGCAAGAAGCCGGGCAAGCCTTGTGGGCGGGCTTAATGGAATCGCCCAAAAAGTCGCTACGCCCTGGCGTAGGCATGCAAGGCCATTTGAAGGATGCCTCCAGTACCGATGTGGTGGTGCATGGCGGCTTGGCGCTCTCCACGTTTTACCAGTGTGGCACAGCGTATCAGTTTGACCCATTCACCCTGGAATTCAAGGGTTGCGCGCCCTGGGTGCCAGTCGGGCAAGGTATTTCGGCGCATTGCAAAACGGATTCAGCCACGGGCGAACTACTGTTTTTCAATTACGGCCCGACTGCGCCGTATCTCAACTATGGCGTGGTCAATGCGGCGGGGCAATTGACGCATTACACGCCGATTGATTTACCGGGTGCGCGTTTGCCGCACGATATGGCGTTTTCCAAAAATTATGTGATTTTTAACGATTTGCCGATGTTTGCCGACCCCGAACTGGCCGCCAGAAACATCCACGCGGTACGCTTTTATCCACAGATGCGTTCACGCTTTGGCGTGTTGGCGCGCAATGCGCCGGGCAGTGAAATCCGCTGGTTTGAAGCCGAGCCAACCTATATTTTGCATTTTTTAAATGCGTATGAAGAAGGCGATGAATTGATTTTGGATGGTTATTTTCAAGAAGAGCCGATGCCCAAAGGCAGTAGCGAATATGGGCCGGAGGTCGCGCCCGAGTATGCGCGCATGATGGCGTTTTTGGATCAACACGCGTTTTTGCCCAAGCTGCATCGCTGGATTTTCAACCTCAAAACCGGCACGACGCGTGAAATGCAGATGGACCCGCGTATTTTGGAATTTGGCACCTTTAATCAAGACTATGCAGGGCGCAAAAACCGCTATGTGTATAGCGCCGTGCCCAAACCGGGTTGGTTTTTGTTTACGGGCTTGATTAAACATGATTTGGTAACGGGTAGCAGTGAGGAAATCGCCTTTGGCGAACAGCGTTATGGCAGCGAAGCGCCGTTTGCACCGCGCATCAATGCCAGGGATGAAGATGACGGCTATTTGATTTCCTTCATTAACGATTTGTTGGAAAAGCGTTCTGAATGTATTTTGGTGGATGCCAAAAACTTTAGTGCCGGGCCGGTGTGCCGGATTATTTTGCCGCATCAAATTTGCAGCGGCACCCATGCCTGTTGGGCCGATGGTGCGGCGGTGCGGGCGGATCAGGCCAAATATGCATCGGCTGCACCAACCAAGGCACCCGCCAACGCAGCAGCCAACACAGCAGCCAACGCACCAGCCAACACAGCAGCGGCATGAGCGAGCATATGAGCGCCTTTATTGTTGACGCCATCCGCACCCCGCGCGCGCATGGCAACGCCAAAAGCGCCCTCAAAGACTTGACCCCGGTGGCGCTGGGGGCGCAATTATTGCAAAAGCTGGCGGCCAGGCAGCCGCGTGATTCAGATCGGCATGATTCTGGTGGCCTCGATGCGCTGGTCGAAGATGTGGTATTGGGCTGCGCCACCCAATACGCCGGG
>CAMBDR010000618.1 GCA_945864765.1 Janthinobacterium lividum
CAATTGGTGCAAGTGGATGATGTCGGCCCCATCGTGGCCAAATCGATACGGCAATATCTGGATGACCCGCTGAATCAGGAATTGATTCAGCAATTGCGGGCAGCGGGTATTACTTGGGTGGAACAGGAAACCAGCCAGCAAGCCAAACCACTGGCCGGGCAAACTTTTGTGCTGACCGGCACCTTGCCCAACCTGAGCCGGGATCAGGCGGGCGATAAAATCGAAGCACTGGGCGGTAAAGTCTCCG
This sequence comes from Janthinobacterium lividum, assembly GCA_945864765.1. Classification (GTDB taxonomy): domain Bacteria; phylum Pseudomonadota; class Gammaproteobacteria; order Burkholderiales; family Burkholderiaceae_D; genus CAMBDR01. The sequence goes on from CAMBDR010000618.1 coordinate 248, forward strand.
GTTCGGTGTCCAAGAAAACCCATTATGTGGTGGCGGGTGCGGATGCGGGCAGCAAGCTGGCTAAAGCGCAAGAGTTGGGCATCACTATTTTGGATGAAGAAGCATTGCTGGCGTTATTGGCGCAAGTGGTAACAAGTGAGAGCGTAGTTTAATCAAAACCAACACAAAGGGGTGGACATGAAAAAGATCACAAAAGCCGTATTCCCTGTCGCAGGGCTGGGCAGCCGTTTTTTGCCAGCAACCAAGGCGCAACCGAAAGAAATGTTGCCGATTGTGGATAAACCCCTGATTCAATATGCGGTAGAAGAAGCGGTTGCGGCTGGCATTACCGAAATGGTTTTCATCACCGGGCGCAACAAGCGCGCGATTGAAGACCATTTTGATACCGCCTTCGAGCTGGAAAAAGAATTGGAAGCAGCCAACAAAGTGGCCCTGCTCGAACTGGTGCGCAATGTGATTCCGAAAAGCATCACCTGCATTTATATTCGCCAGTCCGCCCCGCTGGGTTTGGGCCATGCGGTGCTGTGCGCGCGGCCCGTGGTGGGCAATGAACCGTTTGCCGTCTTATTGGCTGACGATTTTATGGACGTGCCCGCCGAGCATAGCCCGGTGCTGGCGCAAATGACGCAAACCTATGCCTATGAAGGTTGCAGTATTTTGGCGGTACATGATGTGCCAAGAGCCGATACCAAAGCATATGGTATCGTCAGTGCCACCCCATATCGGCCCGATCTGGAATTGGTCAATGGCATCGTCGAAAAACCGCACCCCGACGTGGCCCCCAGCACCTTGGCGGTGGTTGGACGCTATATTTTGAGTGGCAATATCTTTAATTACCTGGAAGGCTTGGGTAAGGGCGCTGGCGGGGAAATTCAACTCACCGATGGCATTGCCGCTTTGATGAAAGCCGAGCGCGTATTGGCTTACCGCTATGCCGGCACGCGCTTTGATTGCGGCTCCAAGCTCGGTTATTTGAAAGCCACCGTGGCCATGGGTTTAAAACATGCAGAAACCGGCCCCGGCTTTACCGAATATGTGCAGCAATTGCTGTCGCAAAACCCGCAGGCCTGAAAACCGCTGACCTTACTTACAGAAAGAGTCTGTCATGGCAATCCGACCGATCCTGAAAATGGGTGATCCTCGCCTGTTACGGCAAGCCGAACCCGTTACCGCGTTTGGCAGCCCCACTTTATTGGCCTTGATTGACGATATGTTTGACACCATGCGTGCCGCCAATGGGGTCGGTTTGGCGGCCCCCCAAATCGGCATCAATTTGCAGTTGGTGATTTTCGGCTTTCAAAACAATGTTCGCTATCCGGACGCGCCCGCCGTGCCCCAAACGGTGTTGCTCAACCCGATGCTGACCCCCATGTCCGACGACAAGGAAGAGGGCTGGGAAGGTTGTTTGTCGGTGCCAGGTTTGCGCGGTGTGGTGGCGCGCCATAGCCGTTTGCGCTACCAGGGCGTCGATCAATTTGGCAAGCCGATTGCGCGCGAAGTGGATGGCTTTCATGCGCGCGTGGTACAGCATGAATGTGACCATTTGAATGGGATTTTGTACCCGATGCGCATTACCGATTTTAGTCGCTTTGGCTATACCGAAGTGCTGTTTCCTGATATGGACCCAAATCAGGATGACTGATAAATGTTAATATAAGAATTAATACAATCTGGTGCGTTGCTTCACTTCGCAAACAATGTTACAATTTTTCTGCACTTCAACTGCTCGAACTCTTGGGCAGTTTAGAGTATGATGGCCTGTCTTGCTCCTTTTAACCTGTCACTACGCTACAACTGGTTTCCTATAGCTCGGTTTTGTGCTTTTGCTTAATGGTATGTGTTTTTGCATGAATTTTATTGATAGTATGTAAATCTAACAATTAATTGTGAGGAGAATCGTATGCAAATGCCAGAAAACCCTCAATCCATCACCCGCGCCTTAATCGCCGTGGCGGATACTGTCCCCGTGGGTATCGAAGTTCATTTCTTTTGGCGTGATGGCGTGCAGTATATGGCCATTCACGAACCCGGTCTCATGACCAAAGAAGTTTGTTTTATTCGGCAAAACAATGGTGCGGTGGAGGTGCAACCGGTCTATCGTAACTAAGTTGTCAAAGTGAATTACCAAAGCCGAAATGCTGTCCCATCCCCGTAACGTAAGCTTTTTTATATCCTGGTGTCAGACTGTTATGTCAGTTTGACGCCAGGTGTTGCTTCATGACGAAATTAAAAACACGTTAAAAGGATGGGCGCGTTCACTGCGCGCCAATGCGTGGTATGGTTAGATTTTTGGTGATGAGTGCGGTAGCGAATTCATGAAATTATCGACTTCAATTAAGGCCAAACGTGGCGGGATGCAAAGCTTGCGCTGGGCTGCATCGCTGATTTTTATTGCAATTTTGAGCGTGTCCGGCTATACCATTTGGTCTGATTACCGTGATGATTTGGCGGCGGCTGAAATTTCGGCGCAAAACCATGCCAAGGTATTGCAAGTGCAGTGGGATGCCAGCCTGCGTCGGCTTGGTGCCATTTTGAATGGACTGGCCAAGCAAATTCCTGAGCAAGCCTTGCTTGAATCGGGTGAACAAAGCCATGGTAAAGCGGTGCAAGCCCTGCTGGATGACAACATGAGTGATTTTGCCGAAGTGACGGCAATCCGGGTGGTGGATGCAGGCGGTGATGTGCGTTATTCTTCGCCCTATACCGATAAACGCGGCGTCAATTCGGCCGACCGCGACTTTTTTACCGAGCCTCGGGCTAATCCCGCGCCCCACCTGTTCTTTTCCGGCGTCATTACCAGTCGGGTGACAGGTAAGCAAACCATGGTGGTTTCGCGCGCGATGCATAATGCCAAAGGGGCGTTTTTGGGCGTGGTGACGGCGGGTATTTCGATCGAACATTTTCAAAATCAGTTTCGCAAATTGAATGTGGGTAAGAACGGTAGTATTGCCTTGCGTCGTGCCGATAATTTGGCCCTGGTGATGCGTTGGCCGCATTTGCCTGCAGAAGTCAATAAACCCTTGTTGCCAGCCAATTTAATAGCGCAGCGCATCGCGCGTGGCGAAAAACAGTTTGTCGTAAAAATGAAAGCGCAAACCGATGGCGTGGTGCGCATTTTTGGCAATGCCCGGTTGGAACAGTTTCCCTTTTTTGTTACTGTTGCATATGACGTGAATGATGTGTTGACCAACTGGCGCAGACAATCATTGCTGATAGGCTTCGTTAGTTTGAGCATGTTTTCGGTGTTATTGGTGTTATTGCGCCGTTATGCACGCATCCAGGAAAATGAAATAACCACCTTGCGCGATTTGGCGCAAAATCAAACCCGTGTGCGCTTGTTGGCGCGGATTTTTGAAAGCAGTGGCGAAGCGATTTTGCTGTTGGATCAGCAGGAAAAAATTCTGGAAATAAACCATGCCTATACCCGCCTGACCGACTACAGCCAGCCCGAGATTGTGCAACAGCCCTTGCAAGA
>CAMBDR010000619.1 GCA_945864765.1 Janthinobacterium lividum
GATATGCGTGCCTTCATGCACATCCGGAAAAATCGCTTCCATTTGCTGCAACCAGGCTTGCCTTTGGGCAGCACTGCCACGCCCCAGTTTTTGCATTTCCTTGAAACTGGCATCGGCGATTTTTTTACCGTGCAAATTACGCGAATAACGCAAATCCAACACAAACGGCGCAGCATATTCCGGGCTAAAACCTTGCGAGCCCAACCACAACTGGGCTTCATAAATCGACAGGCCAAACCAGGTATATTTGCCCTGCCCGGCCAAGCGCGCCTGGGGCAACAGGGCTTGAATATGGGCGGGCGCAACGGCGGGTGCAACCGACACCGTGGCGGGCACCTGCGCCTGCAAAGCTGGCAGCAGCAGCACATTCAAGGCCAACAGAATCAAAGCGCGTCGCCGGATTTTCATGATTTGCTCCTATTTTTTGAGCAACGTAAAATGCATGACATCGGTATTGCCAGCCCGAAACGCCGCCTCGCACTAACAGAGATAAAATTCCCAGGTATGAATAAAGCGTTGGTCATAAGCTTGCGCCCGCACCTGATCCAATTTATCATGAAACGCCTGCCGCCAAGCCACCAGAGTATCGGCATAATCAATGCCAAAGCAAAATTCATTCTCCACCGCAAAGCCATATTGCTGCGCCAGACTGCGAAAGCGCCCAGGCGAGGGCAACATACCACCGGGGAAAATATATTGTTGGATGAAATCGGTGCCAGTGCGATAGCGTTCAAACAAATCGTCATGAATCACAATGGTTTGGATGCAAGCGCGCCCTTGCGGTTTGAGATTGCGCGCCAGCGTGGCAAAATAGCTGGCCCAATATTGCTCGCCCACGGCTTCAAACATTTCGATGGAGGCGATGGCGTCGTACTGGCCGTGGCTGTCGCGGTAGTCACACAGGCGCAAATCCACGTGCTCGCTCAAGTCCGCATCGAGCATGCGTTTTTGCGCATAGTTCAACTGTTGTTCAGACAGGGTCAAACCATGCACGCGCACGCTGCTTTCTCTGGCCGCCAGTTCGGCAAATCCACCCCAGCCGCAACCAATTTCCAGCACCGTTTGCCCGGCTTGCACTTGCAACTGCGCCAAAATGCGCCGATATTTACCCAGTTGCGCGGCATGCAAATCCTGGCGGTTTTCTGGCGGGAACAAGGCGCTGGAATAGGTCATGGAAGGGTCGAGCCAGAGGCGGTAAAAATCATTGCCGATATCGTAGTGGGCGTGAATGTTTTTGCGACTGCCGCTCTTGTTATTGCGGTTGAGCCAATGCTTGATGCGGTACACCAGGCCACCAATCCAACTGCCATACACCAGCGTTTCCAGTGCTGGCCGGTTGCGGATGAGTAATTCGATGAGTCCGGTCAGGTCGGGCGTGATCCAGTCGCCCGCGATATAGGTTTCGGCAAAACCAATATCACCCGAGCGCAGCGTGGCGGTAAACAAATTCCAGTTTTTCAACACCAGATTGGCCGGAAACGAATGATCGCCATAGTGCAAACAAGTGCCATCCGGCAGGGTCAGGAGTAGCGCGCCATGGCGTAATTGGGCCAGCACCTTGAGCATGATTTTGGCACTGGCGGGGGCCGCTTTGGGCAGCACCGCCCTGGCACCTGGCACAATGTGCGCATTACCGCTGCCGGACGAATTGGGTTGAGTGGACGCAGGCAAGGATGGATGGGTCATCGGGATACCTTTTGTTGAGGGGGAAGTGGTTTCGGAAAAAACGGCAGGCGCGCCAGCCACAGGCGCAAGGCTTGCCAGTGGATGCGTAGCACCACGCCCAAAGTCATGACGGGCATGCCAAAAAAAGCACGCGCCACGGTGGTGGAATTGATCGGGTGGGCGATGCCGGAAATACTGGTTTTGATCAACGGGCCGCTGGCGTCATCATAATCAATCCGCGCCACATAATGGTTTTGCAGCGCAGGTTCGACTGGTGCAGATGCTGGCGCAGGGCGTTGCGCCTGCATGAAGCGGAAGCGATAACGCCCTTCCACCGGGCAAAATGGTGAGACATGGAATACTTTTTCGGCAGCCAGTTCGCAGCCGTTGCCGATGCTGCCACCATCGCTGGCCCCGTCAGTCAATAAATAGCAATGCCGCTCGCCAAAGGTGTTATGCACATCACATACAATGGCGCGCAAGCTGCCATCTTTGCGTTGACAAAACCAGAATGACACCGGATTGAATACAAAACCCAGCACACGCGGCATGGTTTGCAACCAGATTTCGCCATCGGCATCGTCAATACCTTGTTCATGCAAAAGTTGGGTAATCCAATCGAGCAAGCTGTGCTGATTTTCGCCGCCACCCTCGCCATGGTCGCGGTCGTAAAAAGACAGTAAATTGAAACGATTACGGGAAAATAAAGCACAGGAAAAATCACCCTGCGCCATACTGCGCAAGGGTAGGCGCACAAAATAGCTGCGATAGGCAAATTGGTTGCCCACCGGGCGCAAACGCTGATGGCGCACCTGGCCAAAACACAGTTGCGCTTGTGCCGTCCCCGCTTGCGCGGGCAAATCTGTGGGCAAATGCGTGGGCACTTGCGGCAATGGATCAGGCTGCGGCATGAGCTTGCCCCATCAAAAATTGCGGCAATTGGCTCAATTGCTGCGCCACCGCCAAGCCGGATTTCAAGCCATCTTCATGAAAGCCATAACCGGTCCAGGCCCCGGCAAACCAGGTATGCTGCTGCCCTTGCAAGTGAGCGAGCTGCTGTTGCGCTGCCATGGCGGCGGCATCAAAAACCGGGTGGGCGTAGTCAAATTCTTGCAACACGCAGCGCGGGTCGGGTTCATCGATCGGGTTAAGTGAAACGATAATCGGACCCTGGCAGGGCAAGGGTTGCAATTTATTGATCAGATAATGGACACACACTTGTGGCGTGGCACTGGCGCTGCTTTGGTAATTCCATGCCGCCCAGGCTTTTTTGCGCTGTGGCAAACAACTGGCATCGGTATGCAATACCGCCCGATTGGATTGATAGCGGATCGAGCCCAAAACGGCGCGTTCATCGGGCCGGGCATCGGCCAATAAGCGCAGGGCTTGATCGCTGTGGCAAGCCAATACTACCTGATCGTAACATTCTTGCTGGCCGCCACTACTCACGCGCACCGTGCGCGCGCCCGATACATCAGTGCGGCTAATCGATTGCACCGGGGTTGCCAGCCGTCGGGCCGGAATACCCTGCAATAATTTTTCCACATAATGGCGCGAGCCGCCTTGTACCGTATGCCATTGCGGCCGATCACTCACTTGCAATAAGCCATGATTATGACAAAAACGGATAAAACTGGCGACCGGAAAGGCCAGCATTTGCTGCACCGGGCAAGACCAGATACAGGCGGCCATCGGCACCAGATACCACTGACAAAATGCCGTGCCATACTTTTCCTGGGCCAAAAATTCCCCCAGCGACAGCACTGGCATAACGGCGGCTGGCCCGCTGGCCAAGGCGCTGGCCTGACGATTAAAGCGCAAAATATCGGCCAGCATGCCTAAAAATTTGGGTTTGAATAAATTGGCACGCTGGGCAAAAACGCTGTCCAGATTACTGCCTGCCCATTCCAACCATGAACTACCGACTGGCTCGCCAACTGGCAAGCGCACCGAAAACGACATATCACTGGGTGCGGTTTGCACGCCCAACTCGGCAAACAGCGCAATCAAGTTGGGATAAGTGCGTTCATTGAAGACCAAAAAACCGGTATC
>CAMBDR010000620.1 GCA_945864765.1 Janthinobacterium lividum
CCAAGACCCGCAGGATGCGCAAGCGGGGCGAGTACGCTATGGTTTTTACAAGCAGCACGGCCACACGCTTAACCATATTGTTGCGGAGGCGAGCTAATGTGCCCCCCGGAGAATATCAACGAAGCGTCGATTCCCTTGCTAACCGAGGTGATCGACGCGCATGCGCCTGCGGGCACGGTGGCACGCCATTTGCTGGCACCCGGCCACGCGCCCACGCACGCGCACCCGTCGGTGCATACGCAAGCGCTCACGCCCACCCAGCCCGCAAGCGGCCAGCGCTTGCAGTTAAGCGAGCAGGATTGGGAGCAATTGCAAACCAAATTATCGGAGCGGGTATTGCGCCAACTGCAAGGGCGTATTGATTTTGTACTGGAACAGCGCATCCGCGACAGTTTGGCCGATGTGTTGCAATTGGCGATGATAGGCTTGACTGGGGAAATTAAGCGCGGTTTGCAGCATACGCTGGAGGAAGTGATTGGGCGCGCGGTGGCGCAGGAGATTGCGCGGCTGCAGAATCCGAAGAAGTAGTTTGTTGGGGGGGCGGCATGGTTGACGGTTGCCAACCATGCGTGCTCATCATTTGCGTTTAACGACCTCCTGCGGTTTCACCGACAAAGCCGATGGCGGTTTTAAAGGTGTTGACCGAGGCCAGTTTCTTGGTGGCGGTTGATTCGATCAGGGTATCCAACATGGCGGTTACCTTTTTGGCTGCCTTGGTGCGATTGTCTTTCGCATTTTGCAGATCAGTCCGCTTGGTTTCCACAACTTTATCCTTTGCCTTTAATGCGGTATTTTCAACCGCCAATTTCGCTTTACTCTCCGCTAATATTGCATCTTTTGCAGTTACATTCGCCTCATCTGCAGGCAGTTTCGTACTGAGGGCCACCGCTTTGGCAATTTCCAGTGCTTGTTTATCCGATTCAACTTTATCATTTGCTGCCTTCACCACGTCCGCTTGGACTGCTTGCGCATCTTCGGCGGTTTTCACGGCTTTGATTTGATCGGCAAGCAGTGAGTCAAGCTTATTAACCTTGCTGACCAAACTCAAGCGCACATTTCTGGCTTGGCGTAGCGCATTAATAATGCCATCGGTGGCGGCCTTATCAGCATCATCGCGCTTTTTTTCCACATCGGTGGCGGCGGCTGTCACCGCTGATTTTGCATCGGTACGGGCTTTTGCTGCTGCCGTCAAACCCGTAATGGCATTGTCAATTTCTGGCAGGGTGGCGACAAGTCCATTCAATGCGGTTAAGCTCGTGGTCTTGAAGTCACCAAACGGGATAGTCGCCCAATCGCCCTTGATGGCATCGGCAAACCCAGTCAAGCTATCCGTCAGGCTTTTAACGGTTTGATCTGCCGTTTCGGAATAGTCGTTACGGTATTTGTCGTACACCTTACCCAACGCGGTCGTATTGACACCACTACTGCCCACACGCTGGGTGAGGCGAGCTTGGGCTGCACTGCGTTCATCGGGGGTCGCGTTCTTATCATCGACGCGCTGCTTGTCCTGCAACTGCCCCAGTAAATTAACATCAATACTGCCGCCCTTGTTAAACAATGCCAGCCCGATTGCGCCTTTAATGATAGGCTGGGGGTCAGCCGAAAAGCCCTTGACATACCAATTACCAACATCATCCTTGACCAGCGCAAAATCAGTTGAACCGCCACCACTCAGCTTCACACGATTAATATTCTGCCAAAACTCTCTATCGTTATACACTTTTTGTTCACGAAATGCCTTATCGTAAGGTTTTTCACCATCAAAGAGGCTATTGAGCAATAGATTTTTGTGCGTATATCCCCCTCCCTGGATTGCAGTATTGGAATAAGCGCTACGCAAATAGGCGCTGGCGGGTCTTAAATAAGCATGGCCAGCTCTTTGCTCGGTTGCCTGATCCAATGCCAAGTCCAAGCTTTTTACTGTTTCGGTAAAACCAGCGGCAGCGGCTTGCAAACGCTGGTATTGCAATTGGCCGATCACATCATCCAATACTTCTCGTGCAGTTTTGGATTTGTATTCAGGAGACTTTGGTGTAACGACAGTGACTGCGGGTATTTTTTGGATAACGCCTTGTGCCAGTTTCAGATTTTTCGCGTCATCCTCGGTAGCACTTTTGATCTGCTCTTGTAGGCCCTGCAAAATCAGATTGCCAACGCCTGCTAAATCTTGCACTTTACCAACGTCTGCCGAAGCCAGAATGGTTGGCCTCAAAGACTGCAAAATCCCAACCACCTTACCAGTATCCGTTACCCGCTTGTCAACTGCAACGACACTCTTCGCATTTCGGATATTTTGATTGAAAATTTTTACATCTTTTGCAATTTGCTTTTGTTGATCCTCGATCTTTTTCTTGGCAGGGATTAAACTATCACGCATCCAAGCTTTTAACTTCCCAAATACCATCGCAGGCGAACCAGCCTCAATTTTCAAACCAGACAAGTCAATTCCATCCAAAAATTCCTTCGCCTGTTTGCGACGAGTTTGCTCAGCGGAAATAGTTATCGTGCTTGCCGGCGTCACTTTGATCTCATCGAGCCACTTACCTAAACTCCCGACAACTTCATCCACTGTTTTGGTTCCCGTCATGGAAGCGAGCAATTTTGCAACCTGTTGCCGATCAGGAAGTGCTTTATTATCCTGTTCGGCCAAACCAGCCAGATTATAACTCTCAAAGAAAGTGCGATACGCCGAAACCATAGGGGTTGCCTTATCCAAATCAGCCATCACCACTGCATTTTCCGCATCAATTGCTTCCTTCGTTTTCAGACCTTTCTCCAACTCAGCTTTGGTCAGGTTCAAATTGTTCAGACTATCTTGATCCTTTACCAGCCGTCTTTCCATTTCTCGCACAATTTCATCAAATGCCTTTGGTGCACCGGGAGCAAATGCCATCTGCGCCGCCAAAAGATTGCCCAGACTACGATCAGCCTGATCTTTTTCATGTGCTTCAAGACGGCGCAAGTCGTCGGCAAAAACGATAATGGTATTGCCTATCGTTTGCAATACCGCCAATTGCTTCGCGTAGGCGTTCGCTCTATCTGGATCAATAGTGCTGTACTTCTCCAAGTTAGGCAAACCATAATTATTAACAACAACCAAAATCCGCTGAGCAAAGATGATCAACGCATCGTTTAACCGCGCCTTCGCCGCTTTCAAATCCCTCTCGCTTTGCGTAACACTATTACCACTGCTTCCTGACTTCAGAGTTTCCCCTTGCGCAATCGATGCGGCATTAAATTGCCTGCTCAATGCTTCAATACCGAGGCAATCTCGCGCTTTATCATTTTTCTTGTTTAAAAGATCCTGCTCTAAGTCCAGCTTGGATTCTTTCTGCGTATCTTTAATATAGCCTCCAGATTGGACGGCATCACTGAGTTTAGCAAAAGGTATGCCCATTACGTTCTTGTCCTGTTTCTTCAAAGCATTTTTATTATCCGTACTTTCAGCAGGTAATTGCTGGCACTTATCGCCTTTTTCCTTTTCAAATTGATCCTCATAAAGCGAAAGCAAAGAATTTACAAAGTAGACCTCCTCACTAGGATACATACAAAACACATAATCATCTGAAACCTGGGCCACTTTAAGGCATCCTGAACCTTTTTGTTCATTGAGCAGGCTAACCGATTCCCTTACCATACCATAACGCAAAGCCGCAATAATAGGCTTGGCAGAAATCGCCAAAGCAGCATATTGCCGCAATTCAATATCCTCATGG
>CAMBDR010000621.1 GCA_945864765.1 Janthinobacterium lividum
TGGCGATCAAAGATTTTGATTTCTATTTTGATTATGTGTTAGCGCTTGCCGAAAATTTAAAACCCCTTTGGCACGTATAGCCGCCAATCTTTTATGTAGTCTGTTTCACCCATCTCATTGGCCAGGTAAAAGTCGTAATTCATAGGGAAGCGCCTTAGCAGATCCAATAATCCAGACTTATATCCAGCACGCTCAAGATAAAACCCTATCGCTTGATGGTATGGGTAGGTATGCCCGATTTTTGGCAACATCGCGGCCAAGGCATTGACCGAGACTTGATCTTTGGCAAGCAAAAATGCCTTCTGCACCTCAGAAATGCCGCCTGCGTAGATGGGGCGCACAGTGATATCAATTAAGGTTCGTTCCAAATTACTTAGTCGAACTCGTACAGGCGTATCGCTGTCATATTGAACTGTTTCCGCTATTACGCCCAACTGATTGGTATTTTTACCGTTGATCAGACAAATAGTCAGGTTCTCGAATGTAATTTGGTTGTTGGATATTCGGGGTCGGCGGCTGAAAGCAGCATCAATTCTCCCTTGCTCCAAGCCACCTGTTGATTGACTTTTCAGGTTTTGCTCATGATTCAAGTAGATAGTCTTGGGCACCTGCTCAGTAAGGCCATGCATGCGAACAGCCGTGTAATGGCTAAAATAGCAATTCGGTTTGGTGGTCAGCAAAACTTCCAGCAGGGGCACATCCCCCCAAGCGTAGCGTGTTTCTGTGCGATAAGGAAATGGGAAGTCCAGCCGTTTAAGCTTGGCGTGCTCAGTAAGAAAATCAATGAAGGGTTGTGCCGTCATTCTTTGTGTGAGCCGCCAGAAATCTCTGTTTTCTGACAAAATTGCCTTGATGTCGGTTAATTTTAAGACCTTTGGGGCTTCTTTTTCAAAGTGGCTAACAATGTCCGACTTTGCAATTTGGATTCTGGTTTTGTTCATGTGTGCGTCGTGCTGTGAAGTATATATACTTCTCAGCATAGCATGAAATTGCAATTGAGTTGCCGAATATTTTGCAGATACTAAGGCACATCGTGAATGGGCTGAGGCAAGCTGATATCGCCTTCAGAGCACGAATTCCACGATAGATGTATGGTGTTCCAGGAAGTATATATACGTCCTGGAAAGGCAACGGCACTATGAAACCTTGATACAACTCTGCTGAAATTGAATTTTTGTCGTGCTACGTAGTATAAATACTACGTAGCATCACGCTATTGAAGGCGCATGGCGCTGCAATATCAGACCGACAGCCATCAAAATCGCTTTCCCCCTGCTACGCAGTTTGCCCATACCACGCCAATAAGGCTTGCCCATCCTCATCCCTGAAGCCACGATGCCCGTCAACCAGAATCAGATTGCTGCAACCGTCCTCAAAATAATGTTTGACATCATCCAGTGCAACCCAACTGGCGTTATCGGCACTCAAGCCGTTTGCTTGCAGATAAGCTTCCACCTCCCGCTGGCGGCCAGCGACATCGAACCAGCCACTCAAAACCGGCGTCACACCGACCACCTGATGCCGCACCGCCGCACCAAACAGCATCTGCAAGCGTTCAAATGAATAGTGTTCACGCACGGTGGAACTGATCACAACCTCCAGCAGCGGCATGTTGGCCAGATATTGTTCCAACAAGCCCAGCCGGGCAAATTTGCGGTCGGTTTTACTGTGCAGTACACCATCAAAATCCAGAAACAATAATTTCTTCATCAGGTCAACCTCGTCTTTCACGGTTTTGCGTAAGTCCTAAGGATGCGGCAAGGGCATCACTGCCGTGCAGGCATCCGCTTTTTCAACAGCAATTTTACGGCAAACAGGCAGATCAACAGCGCCAAAATCAAGCCCAATACCGACAAAAACAGCGCCAGTAGCGTCATCACCACCGAGCCCAGCAATTCGCCAATCGATACCACCGGATTGCCAACGCCCCCGGTGAATGCGGTAGATGCGCCACGCAAGGCCATCGTGCCCAACTGCGTTGTGCCCGCCACCGCGCCACCAGCAATCAGCGCCAGCGACCAGCGCAGGAAGGGCGAGACATCGCCCACCATGGAGGCGGTCAGAATGGTGCCCGCCACCACGGCAGCGGGCGCGGCAATGCTATCCATCAAATGATCAAACCAGGGAATAAAATACGCCGCCACTTCCAGCAGCGTCGCAACCGACAGCGCCACCAGCGCAGGCCAGCTGGCAAGCCATTCAAAGCCTTGCGCCAAGTGCAAATGGCCGGAGAGCGCAGCAATACTGGTGCCAAGCAAGGGCACAAAAACCCGAAAGCCGCAGGCTGCCGCCAAACCGATGCCAATTACCAACCCCAATACAGTTTCCATCAGCCACCCTTGCCCTGTTCAATGACGCCCAAGCGTGAATATAGATGAAAAAACGTAGCAGGTGTTGTTTCATTGCAGAAAAAATCAGGGTAAAAAAAAGCCCACCGCGTTTGGGTGGGCTTGAAATCTATTTCTCGAAAGGGAGAATAGAGGAGACAGGCAGGATTATGCCTGCCGATCAAACATTCGTCCAATTTTTAATTCAACTATCACATATTCACCAATCGCATAATACTCGCATTACCCACGCCCCCTGCTTACGCCTTTGTCACAAAAATACAACCACTGTTACCCCTCGCCCGCAATAAACACTTGCACCCGGTTCAAATCTGATGGATGATCCTCCACACTTGATTGAATATATTGCCAGAATAATTACCGCAGGAAATATTTTTACGCAGTAACATTTGTCCCAATTCAAAGCGCCATCTTCGATTTGCGCGATTCGATTGGATACGGTTTTTTGACCATGACCAGCCAAGGAAGCCCCGATAATGCGCCTGCCCCCAGCCTTCATTGAATAAGGACGATCATGCCAATCGTTCGGGAAAATCAAGAAATTCGCGTCAAGGGCACGGTGCAAGGGGTCGGGTTTCGTCCGACCGTATTTCGTCTAGCCACCGAATGCGGCTTATTTGGCGAAGTATCCAACGATAGCGACGGCGTTTTGATTCGACTGGTAGGCAAACAAACTGCCATCCGGCAGTTTTTACAGCGCCTGCCCAAAGAAGCGCCGCCTTTGGCCAAAATTGATTCGATTCACGCCGTGGTGGTAGACGCCGCCTGGAGCTACCCGGATTTTCGCATCGGCCAATCCAGCCAATCCAACCATCTCGGCCAGCATCAGGGGCGCACCGAAGTCGCCGCCGATGCCAGTATCTGCCCCGCCTGTCGCGACGAAATTCAAGACCCCAGGCAACGCCGCCACCTGTACCCGTTTACCAATTGCACCCACTGTGGGCCACGTTTATCAATTATTCAGGGCATTCCCTATGATAGGCCCAACACCACCATGGCCGCCTTTGCGCTGTGCGATGCGTGCCGGGAGGAATATGGCAACCCGCTGGATCGGCGCTTCCATGCGCAACCCATTGCCTGCCACCAATGCGGGCCACAGCTCATCATCCATGTAGCGGGGGCGCGCGCCACTACGCCGCTCACCCCAGGCAGTAGCGCGCAGGCAGGGCAGCAATTGCAGCAAATTACCCAAGCCCTGGCCGATGGCCAAATCGTTGCGCTCAAAGGTTTGGGTGGCTTTCATTTATGCTGCGATGCCAGTAACCACGCCAGCGTGGAATTATTACGCCAGCGCAAACACCGTTATGCCAAACCGTTTGCGCTGATGTCGGACAAAATAGCGCTCATCCAGCAATACTGCACGCT
>CAMBDR010000622.1 GCA_945864765.1 Janthinobacterium lividum
AATATAATTGGCTGCCACGGGTTCGGCGGCAAAGCCTTTGAGTGGCACAAACTGGGCGCTATTGCCATGTTGCAGTCGGCCGATTTCCAGAATATCGCCCACAATGGCGCTGGAGGTGGCCATGCCGCCAGCGCCTGCGCCATAGTAGAACGACGGCCCGGCAATATTGCCCACCACATGAATGCCATTCATTTCACCATTCACGCCAGCTAACATATGCCCCAGTGGCACCAGAGTGGGTTCTACGCTGACGAACAAGCCTTTTTCAGTGCGCTTGGCGCAAGCCAGCAGTTTGATGCGGTAACCCAGGGTTTCCACATATTTAATGTCTTCGATATGGACTTTGGCAATGCCGGTCATGTGGGCTGCCTCCAGATTGAGCGGTACGCCAAAGGCGAGCGAGGCCAGAATGGTGATTTTATGGGCGGCGTCATTGCCATTGACATCGAATGAAGGGTCGGCTTCGGCGAAACCCAAGCGCTGTGCTTCGGCCACGGCGGTTTCGTAGGATAGGCCGGCTTCACGCATTTTGGTCAGGATGAAGTTGGAAGTGCCGTTGACGATGCCGATAACCGATTCGATCCGGTTGGCGCTCATCGATTCGCGCATGATTTTAATGATCGGGATGGCGACACAGACCGCGCCTTCAAAGGCCACAATGCAACCACGAGCCTCTGCGCGGCGGAAAATTTCATTGCCGTGTGCGGCCAATAAGGCTTTGTTGGCGGTGACAATGTGCTTGCCATTTTCGATGGCAGCGAGGATGGCAGTACGTGCATCATCAATGCCACCCATCAATTCGACCACGACTTGCACTTCCGGGTCGTTCACGACATCGAGTATATTATTGCTGACACGGCAGCTATTGGCGACTTGTCCTGCGGTTTTTGCCGGGGTTCGGGTGGCAACGGCGACCAATTCGACTGGCTCAGCTAAACGTCGGGTGTGTTCATCTGCATTATTGCGCAGGGTGTTCACCGTTGCTTGCCCTACTGTGCCAAAACCTAACATACCAATTTTCATTTGCTGCTCCAAGTGACGTGCATCATGTTTGAAATCCAGCACGGATGTTACCAGAATGTGCGATATTTTTCAATCTTGCGGCGTGTTCCATCGCCGGATTCAGACATGGCGCTGTAAAAACTCAAACACCGACTGATACCAGACGAGGATGTTATTGGGTTTGCAGATCCAGTGGTTTTCATCGGGAAAGACCAGTAATTCACTTTCTACATGGTGATATTGCAAGGCTTCAAACAAGGCCAGCGCTTCGCCAATCGGCACCCGGTAATCGCGTTCGCCATGGATGATCAGGGTTGGGGTGCGCCATTTGCCGATGCCGCGTGAGGGTGAATAACGGTCGAACCAGGTCGGGTCGGAATAGGGTTCGCCATCCATTTCCAGATACCAAAATGCAGGAATGTCGGTCACGCCCGTCATGGCAGACATCGAATAAATGCCGGCATGGCTGATCAGACATTTGAAACGGGTGGTTTGGGTGCCCAGCCAATTGGTCATATACCCGCCAAACGAGCCGCCCATGGCGGCCACGCGTTGGGCATCCAGGTCATGGTGCGGGCCAATGTGATCCAGTACCGCGAGGATATCTTCATAACATTGTTGGCCCCAGGTGTTACGCCAGACGCCATCGGTAAAGGTTTGGCCAAATCCGGTGGAACCGCGCGGATTGGGCAGCAGCAGGGCGTAACCCTGGGCCACCGCCAACATGGCATTCCAGCGCCAATGCCATTCGTCTTGCCATGCGCCCATGGGGCCGCCATGTATCCACAGCAAAACCGGGGCGGGCTTTGGGGTTTTGGCGGGGCGGATTAGCCAATATTGAACCGGATGTTGATCGCTTGAAATGGCGCTTTGGGTTTCAATGGTGACGTTGAGGCAAGCCGGGTCGAAGCCGGATAGTTGGGCGCAGGGCAAGTTTTGCAAGCCGCTATGCAGTGGCAAATGGAATACTTCGGGCGGGCTGACAAAGCTTGATTTGAGCGCCACGATGCTGTGTTTGGCCGATTCGTCTGCGCCTTGAATAAAATGAACTTTGCCATGGCTACCTGCTTCGGTGAGGCGCACAATATCGCCGGTGGCCAATTCGATCTGGAAAATCGGTGTACTGCCATTATCGTGCGCGGTCACCAACACGCTGCTACCATCGCTCTGCCAGGCTTGCGGGGTGGGCCAGTAATTCCAGGCCGGGGCGAGTGGTGTTGAAATACCGCTTGCCACATCGATAAGGCGCAAACCGGTGTTGGGGCAGGCATGCTCGATGCGTTGTTCGATCTGGCATACAATGCGGCTGCCGTCCGGGCTAAACAGTGGGGTGGTCAGTACGGCGTGGGTTTCATGGCCCAGCAGGCGTTGTTGGTCGCGGCTTAAATCGAACACCATCAAACCGGCTTCTTCCACCCGGTCGCTGCCTTCGTTGCGCCAGGTAATGGCGAGGTGTTGGCCGTTGGCGGAGAGGTCAAAGGTGGCTTGTTCCAGCTCGCGCAGGGCGTTGGGGGTGAGGTCGCGCCGCCCTTTGGCGTCTTGCACGATCAGGTGGGTGGTGGCGTTGCCAAGCCAGGCATCCCAATAGCGCACCGGCATGGTTTTGTAGTGCAGCGCAGAGGGGCCTTTTTTGCTGCGCAGGCGCTCGTACTCGCGCTGCTTTGCATGCGCCACCCCGGGCCAGACCTGGGTGAGCCAGGCCAGCGTGTCGCCATCGCGGGCGCAGCGAAAGGCGCTAATGCCCAGTGGCTCATCGGTCAGGCAGACTGGTTCGCCACCGTTGGCGGCAAGTGACCAGATTTGCATGCGTTGTTCGGAATCGGAATCGGGGGTGCTGTCGCTATCGCTGCGGTTGCTTAGAAACAGCAGGGTGCCATCGGCCAAAAAGCAGGGGGCGTGGTCGCGGCTTTTACCGCGTGTTAATTGCCAGGCCTGGCTGGAGCCATCAAGCGCCACTTTCCATAAATCCATGACAAATTGGCTGGCATCATGATTCAAACGTTCCACTGCTACCGCAGCCCAAGTGCCGCAAGGTGCGGCCATAACATCGGTGATGCGTTTTAAATCAAGTAATTGTTGCACATCAAAGGGCGCGTTTTTTGGGCTGGGCGTGGTTTTCATACAGTTCTCAACGTGACGGTGGAATGAGCATGGTAACGCAAAATTGCCAGTCAATTCTCACATTGCCGTCGCTTTTTAATTCAGCCTGTTTCAGAACGGTTTCTGTCACCAATAGCTGCTTGCCGCTTTGATAGTGGCGTTTTCGTCGGTGACATTTTTTAGTTCGATTACCACGAGCGGGATGCCGTTGACGAACAGCACCAGGTCGGGGTGCTGCTTCGTAAGCGTTCCGAAGTCTATCAAGCAGCCAAAGCACCGCTCCAGCGCGCTGGAGCGGTGCCACGCGCAATTGGCAACACTCAGGCGACAACTAGATTGACAAATTCCGGTATCGCCTGGTGGTTTGGTGTCACCGCCTTTGGGTGGAGGTAGGTGGTGGCGGTGGTGTTTGACCATCGCCCGGTTTGGTGTCACCGCCTTTGGGTGGTGGAGGTGGCGGTGTTTTACCATCGCCCGGTTTGGTGTCACCGCCTTTGGGTGGAGGTGGTGGTGGTGTTTTACCATCACCCGGTTTGGTGTCACCGCCTTTGGGTGGTGGAGGTGGCGGTGTTTTACCATCACCCGGTTTGGTGTCACCGCCTTTGG
>CAMBDR010000623.1 GCA_945864765.1 Janthinobacterium lividum
CGTTTGCCAATCTGATTGATAACTGGCCGCCACTACCAACCAAGTTTAATGTTGCTGACAATTTTCCGCCAATACCACCCAAGTTTAATGTGGTTGATAACTATCCGCCACTTCCACCCAAAATTGCCGTTGGTGATAATTATCCATCACTACCACCAAAGAAGTAATAATTTGCAATTCTTTTTCCCACTGAGGCGAACATGCTAACGATTCCAAACTATCTTGTAAAAATTGGTGCAACCATTTGGTTAAGAGCCACAATAGGCCTGTTTTTCTATTTATCCTTAATATTCGTCAGAATGTTTATTTCAGTAGGGGCGCAGGATCACCCTTATTTGACCGTAATTTGTGGTATCGCTCATCATGCTACAGCCATCGTGATCTTTCATTTGCTTTATGGCAGGTATAGCGTTGGGCGTGACATTATTTTTTTAAGCCTCGTTGGATGGATTATTACGTTGGGCTACTTCTTGATTTCTTTTGTTGGTGTTGACGCGGCGCAATTACAACATCTTGCAGCCAAGAGTCTTAATGGCCTGATCGTCCTGCGATGCATTTTTTTGACTGACCGCGACCTGTTCGCCACGTTTTCCCCTATTGAAATCGCTAAGAAATGGCTTTTGAAGCGCCAATGGTATGTAAATTCTTACATCAACACCTTGACTGTCGCGGTGTTTGTTTTATGCGCTGTCCCGCTATTTACGATGATGGTTTTGATCAACACCGATGAAATGCGCGCCTCTGGCATTTGCGTTGTGCTGTTCGCCTTTGGCGTGGCATTTGAAAACGCAAAGCGCTACGCAGCAACTACGCCAAGCGTGGCCGAGGTGGGGCCCGCAGATAAGAAAAGCATTGAGGATGAAGAGCATGCCATGGGTATGGCGCGTGTTATTTATTTCGTGGTGGCTTTGGTCATTGCGGGCGTCATCACCAAGTTCGCCGATGACGAAAGACGCTTTTTTAATGTCGGCTATGCCTCTGGCTACTCGGATGCAAAATCAGGCGCAGAACCAAAGAAGGAAAAAGATTTTCAAAAGGCGCTATGGTGCAATATGGTTAAAATAAATGGCCAAACCAACCCACCCGGAATGAGCTGCGACGACGGCCCCCAATAAGCCCAGAAAACCGCAATGACAAATTAAGCCGATCCGGTGCGCCATGGACAAACCCGGCGCACCTTTATTTTGCCCTGCCGCTGTTTAAGCGTAATTCCAAATCCAGGCAACACAGCAATAATTTAAATGACACCCAACAAACCGCACTCCCCCGCACCGACGGTAATCGACCTTTTTTCCGGCGCAGGCGGTTTTTCACTCGCCGCACTCCATTGCGGCCTCAATGTACTGGCTGCGGTGGAGTTGGACAGGGATGCATGCCAAACCTATCGCACCAACATCATTGCAAAGCGCACCCCATCCACCCGCTTGTATGAAACAGATATCCTGGCCTTAAGCGCCACCCAATTGCGCGCAGACCTCAAGCTCCAACCGGGCGAATTGGATATCTTGATCGGTGGGCCGCCTTGCCAAGGCTTTTCCACCCACCGCATCCATGACCAAGGCGTGAATGACCCGCGCAACACGCTCTTGCTGCGTTATTTCGACTTCGTAAAAGCACTGCAACCCCGCCTGTTTTTGGTCGAAAACGTACCCGGCCTGCTATGGCCGCGCCATGCCGCTTATTTGGATAGGTTTCAACACATAGCGCAAGAAAACGGCTACACCATGTTGCAACCCGTCTGCCTGAACGCGCGCGACTATGGCGTACCGCAAAACCGCGAACGCGTGTTTTTGCTTGGCATACGGGCCGACATCGACGCCACCGCCTTGGTCTGGCCGCCCGCGCCAACCCACTTTGCCCCCAATAGCGGCGCGCAAGCAATCTGGCAAAACGCCGCCGTGGCGTTCGAACCGCCCTCGCCCAATGCAGCAAACAAACTGTTGCAGGCACTGGGGCCAGAAAAGCTGACGCAACTCCAATTTGGCCAACCCGTGCCCAGCCCGGAACAAGATGCGTGCGCCGTCCACATGCGCCACACCCCCGCCTTGCTGGCGCGCTTTGCGCAAACGCCCGTGAATGGCAGCCGCACCGACATTGCCTTTCGGCTGGCTTGCCACAAGGACGGCTACCCCGGCCACAAAGATGTCTATGGCAGAATCCGGCTGGCGCAACCGGGGCCAACCATTACCACCGGCTGCTTTAATCCCTCAAAAGGCCGTTTTTTGCATCCTTGGCTCGACCACGGCATCAGCGTGCGCCACGCCGCGCGCTTGCAAACTTTCCCGGATGATTTTATCTTCGCTGGCGGCATGACCAATCAAGGCAAACAAGTAGGCAATGCCGTGCCTGTTGAGTTGGGGGTGCAGCTTTTAATGTGCTTGAAGGCATTTCTTGCGAGTAAGCCGAAACAGGGCAAAGGCAGCACGCGGCGATTAAAGCAGACAACCCTGGCGAATACGCCCTTGAACTTGAAGCCGCACACCGTTGCACCGGACGCACATGCCATCCGTGCCTGAGTGTAGCGAAATGGCGACAACTGAGACAATACGCAAGCGCACCGCGAAAATATAACTTCACTGGCTGAAAATACAGCCAACCATCCTGTTAAAATAAACAGCAAATCTCGCTTCATTAACTGCTCATTCCAACAGGTGCGCCAAAATGAACCATCCCCTTCTCGATCCCCGTAACGATTTCGTTTTCAAAACACTGTTCGCCAACTCGCGTTCCCTACTAAGCGACTTGATCAACGCCGTGCGGGTTGGCGAACCGCCCATCACGGTAGTCAGCATACTCAATCCCCACATTGCCGCAGCGGAACTCAAGGGCAAATATATCGAGCTTGATATTTTGGCCAAAGACCAGGCTGGCAACTTAATCAACGTCGAAATACAAATGCGCCAGCGCGAAAAATGGAGCGCCCGCAGCATGGTTTATCTGGCCAAAACGCTGGGCACGCAATTGAAGGCAGGCGTCGATTATGCGAAACTCAAACCCGTCATCGGCATCCACTTGCTGGGGTACGACCTGTTTCCCGAACAGGATCAGGCTCGTTGGTGTTTCGAGATGCGCGATGGCACCAATCCGGCCGTAAAGCTGGGTAGCGAACTGCAACTTTATATTGTAGAATTAGCCAAATGGGATAGACTAAACTCAGGCGGCAACCAAGGCGGCTTGTTAGCGGATGGTTTATCAGCCCTGGCAGCATGGATCAATTATTTTCAACATTGGAAGGAACCAAACATCATGGACCAAATTGCCTACCCACCCGTGCGCCGCGCCATGCGCCGACTCAAGGCTATTTCGGCAAATGACGAAACCCGCCGCCTGGCAGAAGTATTCGAACGCGCTTTGAGTACCGAACGCACAGAAATCAACGCGGCTTTAAAGCGCGGCAAAGCGCTTGGTGAAGCACACGGCGCAAATGAAGCCAATACGAAGGCGATCAGCGCCCTGATACAAAAAGGTATCGCCGCAACCGAATCCGAAGCAAGAACCATTCTTGGCCTGACACCACACCCCATTACCTGAGACCCCTTACCTGGCCCGCCCAGCTTTACTCCGGGCCCCATTTTCCCAACCCAGCGAGCACCCCATGTATCAACCCAGCCGATTTCAGGTAAGCGACCTTGCCGCCATGCATCAATTAATACGCGACCACCCCTTGGCCACCATTGTTACGCTCACCAGCGATGGCATCA
>CAMBDR010000624.1 GCA_945864765.1 Janthinobacterium lividum
ATTATAACCATGAACCATGGGCAGCATCTTCCCATCAACATTCAAGGCTGAATTAGTGGTCGAACTGGTGACAAAACCGGAAGCGGACGTGATCGAATTATTCATGATGATTTTTTAATATCCTCATCAAAATCTGCAGAAAGCATTAACAATTTGACCGCACCCAAGTGTCGGGTGCTAATCTTCCTGGCTTTATATACTTCACCAATACCACCTTGGCCAATTTTCTCAAGAAGTTCGTAATTATCAGATTGAAATTGCATGTCGAAGCCCTAAATGCTATTTTTTTGATTTAACTACATCGTTGGCAAGCCAACAAATTTGGCTCTGTGTATTCTATTAGATTTTATAGTCAGATGCGCAGAACCTGGAAACGATTATTGCCTGCCTGCTGGCTTTGAGAATAATGCAATCTGGTTCCGTTGGCGCTAATTCAATTTCGATTACTTTCTATGTCTGCAAGCACATCCGACGCTAACTATCCAAGAAAGAATAGCAATATATTGATATCATTTAAACAGTGAAATTCATCATAGGAAACCATTATTATCTTATACGCAAAATTATCTCACTTGAAAAACAATATAATACGTATGAAGCAATATAAAATTCTCCGTACCCTGATTTTTCCCTGGTGTTATTTAACCTCGATTCACAATGATCGCAGCGCAGCAATATGTTTTTTATTTACAATCAAACCCATGATCAAATTCCCAGGGTGCGACGCACCCAGGCCAGCGGTTTGCGCAGCACGTGGTAAATCAGGGGTGCCCAGTCGCCATAGATTTTGGCGGTGCCCTTTAAACCAATCCGGGGTGGCGTTTGGTTGGCGGGAAAATCCGCCTTCAAATAGTAAGCCACGAAGCCTTCGGCTGCCATCACCGGTTCATAGCTCGCTTGCACCAGGCTGGCATCAAGCGGGCTGAGCGGTGCCACATTCAGGTAGAGTTTGACGCTGGCACCGGGGTCGAGGTTAAGCGCATCATCGACCGCCAAATGGATCGCCACTTGCACCCGTTTTGGGTCAGCCAATTGCACAATCCGCTCGCCGGTTTGCACGGGTCGCCCGATCCAGTCATTCGGATCAGAAAACACCACGATGCCACTTTCTGGCGACTTCACTTGTACCCGTGCGGCCAAATCTTTGGTGTAATCGGCTTCGGCTTCTTTTTCTTCCAGCTTGGCTTTAAGCGAGGATAAATCGGCCTTGCTGGACAGGTCGGAAAAGGCTTTTTGCGTCACGCGCAAGTAATCCGCTTCGGCCACCGCGCGCGCTTTGGTGGCCACTTCATTGCGGTTGCGCACATTGGTGTCGTCCAGCGCAAATAACAGGGTATCGGCATTCACGGCCTGATTGGGCGTGACGAAAAAGCGCGCCAACACGCCATCGCTGGGGGCGGCAATCAGTTTGGCATCTTTGCCGATAATTTCTGCCGGTGCCAACACGGTTAAGCGCATCGGCATGGCCGCCAGGATGATTAAAGTAAGCCATAACCATTTGCGCTTGAACAAAGTGGGCAGGCTGTGCAGCATTTGCCACCACCAGGGCGTAGCAGCGCGCCAGGCCCATAAACCTTGCCCATACACCAAGGCCAGGCGCTCCAGCAAGGCCAGTTCGTGTTGAATCGGCGCTTGTTCAAAGGCTAGCCACAGCCCGCCATTGCTGCCGCCCTCGGGGGTGCGCAAGGGTAGCGCGACCACGTGCTCGGGCATCCATTCGCGCCAACCGTCTTGCAAGGCTTCGGGCACGGTATCGATGCTGACGCTTTGCGCTTTGCCGGGTTCGAAGCTGAGCGTGCGCAACACCTGATTCAGCCATTGCCGAAAGGGGGAATCGCCCCCCAAATCGGCCAGGCCGGAAACCAGTTGCAAAGCGGGCGCGCCCTCGCCCTCTTGCCGCCATAACACCGCTTGCCGATAGCGCACAATGCGCCAGGTGTCGTTGACGGCAATAAATTCGATGGCGCTGGCGCTCGCGGCTTGCCGTACCTCTTGCTCAATTTGCAGCAGGCTACCAATTGCATCGACATCTATTTGTGGCTGTGCCAAAACGTCACTCCCTTAGCATGATACCAAAACCTTTGCATTTACTTTTTGGGTACATCGGGGAAGATTGCCAAACCGCTCATGCCGGGCAATAAGCCATCGATATTGCCCACCACGTCGGCTTCAATTTCGATAGATTGGCTGACCGCATCGACTTTACCATTCATGCGCGCAATTTTGGCGTCGTATTTTTTCCCGGTTTCTTCAATTTGCATGGAAAACGCGGTGCCCACTTTGGCCCAACTGAGCCACATTGACGGGATGTGTAATTGTGCCTTCAAT
Source organism: Janthinobacterium lividum (assembly GCA_945864765.1). Lineage (GTDB taxonomy): Bacteria > Pseudomonadota > Gammaproteobacteria > Burkholderiales > Burkholderiaceae_D > CAMBDR01. The sequence continues at coordinate 2,329 of CAMBDR010000624.1, forward strand.
TTTTTGTCGTTGACGATTTCGATCAGGGGTTGGCCAATATTGACGCTCTCAAAGGGTTTGACATGCAATTTGGTGACACGGCCAGAAAACGGTGCGCCGATTTGGCATAAGCGCAATTGCGCCTGATATAACTGAATTTGCGCCTTGAATTTTTCCGCGCCCGAGGCCGCCTGCTGCACTTCCAGCTCACTCACCGATTGCATGGCTTGCATTTTCAGGCGCGCTTCATAGGTTTGCTGGGCACCGTAAAATTCGGCTTTCGCCATTTTTAAATGCGCGTCTTGCTCTTCACAAACAAAACGCAACAGCGATTGCCCGGCTTTGATCGATGCGCCCAGGCGCACGCCAATTTGTTCGATACGCCCGGCCATTTGGGCGGCCAACACGCTTTCTTGCTCGGCCACCACCAATACGCGAATACTGCTCGCCCCCAACGCCGCTATTTTGCTGGAAGCGGGTGCCGCAGTGTTGGCCACAGTGTTAACCATCCCGACTTTGCTACTGGCGGAAGCCGCCGCTTGTGCTGGCAGCGCCGCCAGATATTGCACTAACAATAAAGCCATCAAACCTTGATACGATTTCATTGGATCACTTTCTGTGCTGCCTGAGAATTGACATCGCTCATTTCGCTACGCAATAAATCGGCGATTTTAACCGCTGCCGATTCTGCCGCCGCGTCACCGAACAAAGCCCAGGAATTGGGCACGCTGTCGGAAATGACCGAGCGATACGGCATGGTGCCCAACACTTGTTGGCCACGGCGCACCGTCCACACCAATTCCACGGCACGCACACCGCCCTGCATTTCACCCACTTGGGCTTCGGCGCTGACGGTAGCGGCGGCATCATTCGATACCTCGGCCCCATGTTCGCTCAATTGTTGACTCAGTAATTTACCCAAATCGAGCTTGCTGCCATTGGGCGCACTGATGGCGGCCACCCGTACTACGGGTTTTGGCCCGCTCTGCGGTGCGGTGTAAAAGCGGGTTTCGCGCCAGGCCAGATCGGCTTGTTCGAGCTGCTCGCTAAAGACTTTGATGTCGGCGGTTTTGGGCACTTCGGGTATCAGGTCCGCCCCCACCGAATTGGCCACCCGCGCATAGGCCGATTGCAAGGCGGCGAGAGATGAATAACGCTGCATTTCGGATAAGGCCGATTTAACTTCCACCCGGATCACTTCCATTTCTGATTCGGCACTGGCTTTGGCCTGGGCGCGCACGTTTTTCTCGATGCGCGCATCCACGTCAGCCCCTTGCACGCTGAGCAAATAGTCTTCATGCGCGTCCTGGTAGCGGCGCGCTGCAATCCGCACCTGGGTCAACACCGCCATGCCCAGCGCGGCGCGCCGGGTGTCGTCCAATTGGG
>CAMBDR010000625.1 GCA_945864765.1 Janthinobacterium lividum
ACCACAACCGGCGCGATCAATTTCATCAGCAATGCCAACTTCGAAGCCACGGGTTCTGCCGCAGGCAGCAACAGCTACAGCGTGGATTTGGTCGCCACCGACAAGGGCGGCCTTACCGACAAACAGGCCGTCACCATCAACGTAACCGATGTCAACGACGCGCCGACCTTCAGCGCGCCGAGCGCCAACCTCACCATCGCTGAAAACAGCACTGACGTTATTCCCGGCACGGGCACTGCGAGCGATGTGGACGCAGGCGACACGATCAGCTATAAATTGGAGGGCGCTGACGCGGCCAAGTTCATCGTCAACACCACAACCGGCGCGATCAATTTCATCAGCAATGCCAACTTCGAAGCCCCGGGTTCTGCCGCAGGCAGCAACAGCTACAGCGTGGATTTGGTCGCCAAGGACAGGGACGGTCTTGATGCCCACCAGGCCCTCACCATTTTGGTACACAATGTCAATGAAGCCCCTGTGGCCAGCGGCAGCGCCACGTTGAGTTCTGTGGCCAAAAACATTCAAGCAGCCTCAGCACCAGGCGCAACGATTGACACCTTGTTTGCCAAAAACTTCTCGGACCCGGATGGTGGCCATGCCCTTCTGGCTGGTGTGGCAATCAGCAACTATATCCTCGATACCAACAAAGGTGCGTGGCAATTCTCCACCGATAGTGGCACAAACTGGATAGCATTGGTAAGTACCCCCGCCACCAATCCCCTATTGGCCAGCACCGACCTGCTGCGATTCTTACCGGCCCCCGACTACAGCGGCCTGGCCACTGCATTATCGGTCAACCTGATTGAAACAGGTGCAACGGGAACCGGTGACAGCACCCATTATTCATCCTACACAGTCGCGCTTAACCACACAGTAGTCGATCCTGTCTACCCGGATGCTACGGGCAATTACAAACCATCCATCACCGTCAAAAGCGACACCACCGCCACCACCGTCACCCTCGGAACCCACGTTAACGAAGACCAAAGCTTTACAATTAAGTACGCAGATCTCGCAAACCTGCTGAACCTTACCGACCAGAACAGCGGCGACGCGGTTTCCATCATGATCGGCAATGTGAAGCACGGTGCGCTGTACACCGAGGATGCCAACCATAATCAGAGCGGAAATCAAACGGCGCAGTTGACAACCGTATTCAAACCCGGCGAATCTTTGTTCTGGAAACCGGACGCCAACACCAATGGCATTGACAGCAACGCGATTTCGGCGTTCAACATCCGCGCGTGGGACGGCAACGCCTTCAGTAACGCATTCCTCACCGTCAAGGTGAACGTGGACGCAGTCGCCGACGCGCCGCTCATCACCTCCGACTACGTTGCGCAAGTGGACGAAAACGCCGCCAGCAGCACGGTAGTCTACACTGCGCAGGCATTGGACCCCGATGCAGGTTCCAGTGTGACATACAGCCTTGGCGGCGATGACGCCAGCGCATTGTCAATCGACCCAACCAGTCACGCAGTCACCCTCAATGCACCCGCCGACTTTGAAACCAGGTCATTTTATAGCTTCAGCGTCACCGCAACCGACAATACTGGCTTGATTGGCACCCAGGTCGTTACCCTCATCGTCAATGACATCAACGAGCTGGTGAATGGAAATACGTTGGTGGCGGCACATGCGGCGCAAGCTGAAGTTGGCGTGGAAGGGCTGGCATTACAAGGGTATGATTTGCTGGTCGAGCAAAACGTCGCGTTGGTGGGTCAGCACTTCCATTGGCACAACACGGGAGAGATCGCCTTTAGCTGATAAGTCAGATGGCTGGCCTGTGCCGATACCCGGCAAAGGCCAGCCCACCCAGCAAAGCACCGCTCACCACATCCAACACATGATGTTGATGCACCAGCAGCACCGCCAGCACAATCAACACCCACCACGCCAGCAACAAGGCTTTGCGCCACGCCCCACCATCAACGCCATCAGCACACGCCAACAGCACCAGGGTAGAGAGTGCAATATGCAACGACGGCGCGGTATTGTGCGGGTGGTCTAGCTGGTGCAGGCGAGCAAAAATCCAGGCCTGTAGCGCGTCGTGCGGCAGTTCCGGCCCGACAAAGCCGGTTGTCGCAGGCCAGAGCACAAAACACACGCCCGCCACCAACATGCACAACGCCGCCGCCTTACCCAGCCGCCGCATGCGCGGCGCATCCAACACCAGCAACGGCAGCCAAAACAGCAGGCCGATGGAAAAATACACATAAATCATGCCCGGCACAAAGGGTAGCGTGCGCTCCCACTGCCAATAGAAATGGTAATGCGTCGCCTGCTGCGCCGCCCAATAATTGCTGCCGCCATACACCACGGCAAACAGCAGATATAGCCCGGTCATTATTTTCAGATACAGCCAAACCAAAGCACCGGTCAGGTGCTGCTGACGCGGCTTGGGCTGGTTGATCGGCTTATCCCCCATCAAGCGCCCCTTTATTTGACCACTGCGGCTGGCGCAGGCCATTGGGCGCGGGTGCGCAACAGATCGCGCTCCAGATGCCTGTCCAGCCAGCGATTGGCGACATCAAACCCACGCGCCAGCCAAGGATGGCTACTTGCCGCCTGCTGCTGAAAATCCAGCAAGGCTTCACGCTGGGCCGCTTCAAAACCCAACATACCCGCATAAAACAAGGGCGCATTGAGCGCGATTTCGTTTTGCATCAACCGCTGATTAAAATGGCGCACATGGTTGCCCACATCCAGCGCGGACATGGTGTCATGCTCCCAATACGGGGCCACGGTGTTGGGGTTGCTGTCGGTGCGCAAACCAAAACGCTGGCGATTGGCCGGGTTCAAAATCGGCACGCCTGCCACCCGCGTGCTAAAGGTCGCCAGAAAATAAAAGTCCGGCGGCGTGGTTTCGAGAAAGCGATACGTGGTTTCCAGCGTTTGCACAGTCTCACCGGGAAAGCCAACAATGAGCGAAATAACGCTGGTCAAGCCGATTTTTCGGCAATTGGCCAGGGCCTGGTGGTTGGCTTCTACCGTGCATTGCTTGTCCATATTATCCAACTGGCGCTGGTCACCCGATTCGATGCCGATTTGCACCTGATGCGCGCCCGCTTCCTGCATCATTTGGGCAATCTCCAGTTTGGCCAAATCATCGGCACGCGCATAGCAAATCCATTTCAGATTGATGCGGCGTTTCACCAGTTCATTGCATAACGCGCTTAAGCGGCTGCGCGGCATGGTGAACAGCGAATCGAGGCAGGTGATGTAGTTGGCCCCGGTGGTTTCGCTGTAGCGTTGCCAGTCATCGGCGATTTTTTGCGCGCTTTTATAGCGGAAACGGGTATCGTCAAACAAATAAGGGTAGTTGCAGAAGTTGCAGCGATACGGGCAGCCACGCACGCTTTCGTAGTAAATCATGCCAAAGCGGCGGCCATAATCGCGCTCGGCCTGGGCCCAGTCTGGCGTGGGTAAAAAGTCCAGATCGCGCCCCTCGGGTACGCCACTGCGCAACACCCCTGCGCGCAAGCTGGCGCGCGCCTCAATGCGCCCACCCGCTGGCGGCAGCAATTGGGTAAAGCCGGAGCGAATATAGCGCACCAAGGCCGGTAGCAGTAACTCGCCATAGCCCACGGCCAACACATCCACCTCCGGGCAGCCCGGCCAATCGTTGGCCAGCAAATTGGCCAGCGCGCCACCTAAAATAATGCGGTTGTGCGCTCGCTTGAGCAGGC
>CAMBDR010000626.1 GCA_945864765.1 Janthinobacterium lividum
CGACCGCAAACAAACGGCGATGCTCGCGCATCGCGTAGCGATCCGTCCTGCCAGCAATATAGTCGGCCACCTTGCGCGCCTGGGCCAAGCCGCTGCCTGGCGACAATTGAAAATTGGGCGGCACTAAAACCGGCTCCACCATGAAGGCGTTAAATAATTCGGTAACAATGCGGCGTGCTTTACTGGTCATGCGGTTGACCAAATAATGACGATATAAATTGTCATGCAAAAAGCGCTTGAGCTGGGCCGCTTCATGGCGCATGGGCTCGGAAAAACAGATCATGGTCGGGCCTTGGCGCACCGCCGTAATATCCGGCGGTGCGTGCTGCAAAAGGCAGGCTTGCGATGCCTGAATCACATCCACAATCAGGGCATTAATCATGCGGCGCAGGGTTTCATGAATCGCACGCCGCCCGGTCAAGCCCGGATGCACCCGCTCCACCTCCTGGCGATGACGCGCATAAAAATCGAGTTCATCCAGTTGCGTGGTGGTGATTAAGCCGGAGCGCAAACCATCATCAATATCATGATTATTGTAGGCAATTTCATCGGCCAAATTGGCCAATTGCGCTTCCAGCCCGGGCCGGGTTTTATCGATAAAGCGCTGCCCGATTTCACCCAAATGCTGCGCATTATTCAGTGAGCAGTGTTTGAGTATGCCCTCACGGGTTTCAAACATCAGGTTCAAACCATCAAACCCGGCATAGTGCTGCTCTAATTCATCCACCACGCGCAGGCTTTGCAAATTGTGTTCAAAGCCGCCGTAGTCGCGCATACAGGCGTGCAAGGCATCTTGCCCGGCATGGCCAAAAGGCGTATGGCCAAGATCATGCGCCAGCGAAATGGCTTCAATCAAATCTTCATTCAAGCGCAGATTACGCCCGATTGAACGCGCAATTTGCGCCACTTCCAGGCTGTGGGTGAGGCGAGTACGAAATAAATCGCCTTCATGATTGACAAAGACCTGGGTTTTGTATTCGAGCCGACGAAACGCAGTGGAATGAACGATGCGATCACGGTCGCGTTGAAATTCAGTGCGCGTGGACGAGGGTTCTTCAAAACGCCGCCGCCCACGTGACTGAACAGCGTGCGCGGCATACGGGGCCAGTTGGGGTTCCAGTAGCGTATTCGCGCCTGTCATGCTTTACTCCACACCCGCCGCCAAGGTGGCGAGCAAATCCTGTTGCGGCGCACTCATGACACAACAGGCACCGAGCGGTTTGAGCAAAATAAACTTAATCGCTCCGCCTTCATTCTTTTTATCCACTTCCATCAATTCCAACCAGCGCGCTGGCCCCAAATTGGGCGCGCGGGTGGGCAAGCCTGCCGCTTCAACCAAGGCCTTGACCCTGGTTTTACTCACATAATCGATAAAGCCCATGCGATAAGACAGATCAGCCGCCAGCACCATGCCACAACCTACGGCCTCACCATGCAGCCATTCACCATAACCCATGCCTGCCTCAATCGCATGGCCGAAAGTGTGACCAAAATTAAGAATCGCGCGCAAACCGCCTTCGCGTTCATCCTGGCGCACAATATCGGCCTTGATTTCACAGGACTTGGCAATCGCCCAGGTCAAGGCGTCCTGATCACGCGCCAGCAGCTTATCGATATTTTGCTCCAACCATTCAAAAAACTTGAGGTCGATAATCGCGCCATATTTGATGATCTCTGACAAACCGGCTGAGAGCTCACGTGTCGATAAAGTGTTCAGGCTGCTGGTATCGGCCAAGACTGCCTGAGGCTGATAAAAAGCGCCGATCATGTTTTTGCCAAGCGGATGGTTAATACCGGTTTTTCCGCCCACCGACGAATCCACTTGCGATAACAAGGTAGTGGGAATTTGTACAAACGGGATGCCGCGCATATAGCTGGCGGCAGCAAACCCGGTCAGGTCGCCAATCACCCCGCCACCCAGTGCCACCAGCGTGGTTTTGCGGTCGCAACGGTGGGTCAATAAATCATCAAATACCCGCATGAGATGCACCCAGTCTTTGTACACCTCACCGTCGGGCAAGATAATCTCCAGCACTTCCCGCCCATCGGCCAGCAAAGCTTGCTTGAGCGGGCCAAGATACAGCGGTGCCACCGTGGTATTGGTGACGATGACGATGCGTTTGCCCACAATATGGCGCGCCAGTAGAGCGGCATCAAGCAATAGTTCGGGGCCGATGATAATGGGATAGCTGCGCTCACCCAAATCAACATTCAAGCAGGTATTCATAGTGGACTTTACAGGAGAAGGGATTTCATGTTGCGGCCAGCCGAGTTGATGAATAATCGATTGCACCAGATATTGCACATTCGGACGCCCGGTATCAATCACCAAATCGGCGACTTCGGCATACAGCGGTTCGCGCTGGCGCGCGAGTTCTTCAATTTTGGCTCTGGGATTGGCGGTTTGCAACAGGGGGCGATTTTTATCATTACTGGTGCGCAGCATGATGCTGTTCACGCTGGCGCGCAAATAAATCACTTTGCCGCGTTGCTTCATTAACGCACGGGTTTCAGGATTGAGAATGGCCCCGCCACCGGTGGCGAGCACAATATCCGATAAGGCAGAAAGATCGCGAATAAATTCGGCTTCACGCCGCCGAAAACTGGCTTCACCTTCAATTTCGAAAATCCACGGAATCGAGGCACCGGTACGTGCCTCGATTTCATGATCAGAATCAATAAAGCGCTTACCAAGTTTTCTTGCTAACAGGCGGCCGACCGTGGTTTTGCCGGCCCCCATTAGTCCTACCAGGAACAAATTTTGCATCGAATCTGGATCACTCTGGATATTCGCAAGGTGTCTTGCCTTGCGAATTCGCAACGACGCCAGCACCATACGGGCTAACTGGCCCTGGAGGTGATTTGTCCGCAGAGTTAAAGTCAGCCGCAGCACCCACCAAGGTGAAGTGGGCGACGTACTTGGCTTCCGACCCGGCTACGGTTGCCCGTATCGTCAAATCAACCGCCAACCAGTTGGCTTGATCTTTGGCATATTGAATTGCAACCGTCGCAGCGCCAGTGGAATCAGTTTGTCCACCTACTACCGTCACCGTTAAAGGAATGCCCGGATCAAGTCGGCCATTGCCATTGGTATCTTCAGTCGTATTAAGCCCGATTGGATCCAAAATACCATTTTGATTGGCATCTTCATTGGCGCAAAAAACGGCAGAATTGGGCCGAAACCAAAAGCCATTTGCAAATACTAACGCGCCTTTATAGAAGCCCGTTGGTAAAACAGAAGCGGTTACGTTGGCACCTGAAACCGGATTGCCCGCCGAATCGGTGACCAATACCTGATAGCGTTGAATATAACTTTGTGGCGTCGGGATTTCAATACTATTGCCCGTACCAGCAGTAATAAATAACGCTTGGCGTCCAACGGTTAAATTCACGGTTGATGAAGCGGTGGAGACGCTTGATACGACCTGCGCTTTAAATTGCACGCCGTCGGTTGCGGTTGCTGTGGGACCGGAAACAAAGGTCACGGTAGCAATACCATTTGCATCTGTCTTCACAACAGAAGGTTGCAACAAAGCACCACCACTGCCATCTTTAATAATTGAGAAGCTAACAGTCGCATCTTTAACCGGATTATTCACCAGCTTGCCATTGCTATCCAAACTACCATCCCGTACCACTGCCCGCACGAGCGCACGTTGATTGGTATCAATCGTGTTAATCCCAAT
>CAMBDR010000627.1 GCA_945864765.1 Janthinobacterium lividum
ATGCAGCGCTTTTGGGTCAAGCCTTGTTCCACCACAAATTTGACGAAGGCGCGCGAACCATTGCCGCATTGCTCCACTTCACCGCCATCGGCATTGTAAATGCGGTAGCGAAAATCCACTTCGCCAATTTGCTCTGCGGACGGCTTTTCTACCACCAAAATTTGATCGGCCCCGATGCCAAAATGCCGGTCGGCCAACCACTACCACTGCTTTGGTCCAAAGGCACTTTCTTGATTGATGGCATCGATAACAATAAAATCATTGCCCGCGCCATGCATTTTGGTGAATTTGAGTTTCATTGTTGCGGCTCCGTTGAATTGTCGGTTTGATTTTGCTCACTTGCCTGAGTTTGCGTGGCATACACACAGGGCTGACCCGGTGGCCGGGTTTTAAAGCGCTTATGGCTCCAAAAATAATCCGGCAGATTTTCCAGTGCCCGCTGCTCGATAAATTGATTCATGCGGCGCGTGTCGGCAACGATATCTTCACTCGGGTAATGATCCCATGCTGGATAGAATTTAATACGCCAACCCTGAAAGTTGGGTAAAAAGCTCGCCACCACGGGTATGACTTTGGCATGGGTACTGGCAGCCAGACGCGACGGGGCCGACAGCGTGGCAGCAGGAATGCCAAAAAAAGGCACGAATTCGGCATTCTTAATGCCAAAATCCAAATCTGGCAACATGAAATACGGCAAGCCCTGGCGCATGGCGCGGATGATGGGTTTGATGCCGTCATTGCGGCAAAATAATTCGACCGGGCGAAAGCGCGAGCGGCCCCGGCGCAAGGCTTGGTCAAACACGCGGTTCGATTGTTGCACATAAATTGAACATAAGCTCGATTCCAACATCACCGCCACGCCCGCCACATCCAGACAAACAAAGTGCGGACACAGCAAAATGGTTGGCCCGGCCTGAATTTCAGCCAAGGGCACGCCCGGCGCATCGACCTGGATCAAGCGCTTCAAACGCGCTTCAGAAGCCCACCACAAAATACTGCGCTCCCACACACTGCGTGAATACGCCTGAAAATGCTGTTTGGCCACCTGTTTGCGTTCGGCTTCACTTAAATGCGGCAGGCACAGGCGTAAATTGGTAAGGGTGATGTGGCGGCGTTTTTTTAAGGTGATAAATAAGAAGCTACCAACCGCATTGCCAAAACGGCCCAGCACAGGCAGCGGTAAAAAGTGCATCAACCACATCAAGACCAGTAAAAATCTCATGATCCCTCCGCTTGGCTGGCAGGTGTCGATGGCGCGGATGGCGTGGTGGGTGCTGTGGCGGGGGAGGGGGGCGGCGCAGCCACCCCTTTGGGCGTTTTGTAGCGGTTATAACTCCAAAAATACTGCGCCGGGCAGCGCGCAATCAAGTTTTCCATGGCCAAGTTGATGGCGCGCGCCTGCTCGCCCAAGGGGGCATCGGGCAGTTTACCGAAGGGTACAAAGCGAATCACATAACCTCGCCCTCGGGTTAAGCGTTCGGCATAAGTCAAAATGATGGTTGCCTTGGCCATTTGCTGTAGTTTGATCGGCAAACTCATGGTGTAGGCCGGGCGGCCAAAAAAATCGGCCCATACGCCTTCACCTTCCTGTGGGGTTTGATCGGGCAAAATGCCAACCGAATGGCCTTTTTTCAATTCCTTGGCCAAAATCCGCACCCCACCCAGGGTGGCCGGGGCCAAATGTAAATTGGCGCGTACACGAGCGACTTCGATCAGCGGCCGTAACATGGCTTTGCGCGGTGGCCGATACATCACGGTTAAGCGGGTACGCAGCGCAATCATTTGCGCGGTGAGTTCAAAGCAACCTAAATGCGGGGTTAAAAACAGAATGCACTGGCCTTGCGCCATGCGCTCTAACACCATTTCAAGATTTTCGATCTGGCAATGGCGCGTCACGCGCGCTTGTGGCGCGCACCAAACAAAGGGCAGTTCGGCGATACTTTTGCCAGATTCCGAGATCGCTTGGGATAAATGTTGCAAATAACCCGCACCTTGTAAATTCTCACGCAGCCGTTTGCGATAGGTTGGCGAGAGCCAATACACCAGCCAACCCAGCCCTGCGCCCAGCGTATGCAGCACAGAAAGAGGAAATATTGAGAATAAACGAAACAGTGCAACCAGCATGGTAATTTGTATGAATAATAGAAAAATGCGAAGGATTTTGCGAAAAAGCGCCAAGAGGCGTAAAATACCACGTTTCCAGACCCGCCGAGTTAAATGACAACTTGCGAGGCGGTATAAAAATTTCGCTAAAGCGTCGTAGACTGCTCCCAGTTGCGGCGAAATTAAATCTCTTTTAGACAATAATGTAACAGGAGTTCCTAATGTCCAATGATTTTCTCTTTACCTCTGAATCCGTTTCCGAAGGCCATCCTGATAAAGTGTCCGATCAAATTTCGGATGCCATTCTGGATGCCATTCTGGCGCAAGACCCTTATGCACGGGTTGCCGCCGAAACACTATGCAACACTGGTTTGGTGGTGTTGGCAGGTGAAATTACCACCCATGCCAATGTTGACTATATCCAGGTCGCGCGTGAAACCATTAAGAGCATAGGCTACGATAATACCGATTTCGGTATCGATTACCGTGGTTGCGCCGTGATGGTTTGTTACGACAAACAGTCGCCCGATATTGCGCAGGGCGTCAACGAAGGCCAGGGCCTGGATCTGGACTTGGGGGCGGGTGATCAGGGTTTGATGTTTGGTTATGCCTGTGATGAAACACCAGAATTAATGCCCGCAGCCATTTATTATGCACACCGTTTGGTGGAGCGCCAGGCGCAAATGCGTAAAGACGGCCGTTTACCATGGTTGCGTCCCGATGCCAAATCGCAAGTCACCCTGCGTTACCTGAATGGCCGTCCGGTATCGGTGGATACGGTGGTGCTCTCGACCCAGCATGCCCCTGAAATGGAGCACAAGCAAATTGAAGAAGCCGTGATTGAAGAAATCATCAAACCTTTGCTGCCCGCTGAATGGCTGCAAAATACCCGCTATCTGGTGAACCCGACTGGTCGTTTTGTGATCGGTGGCCCACAAGGCGATTGTGGCTTGACCGGGCGTAAAATCATTGTTGATACCTACGGCGGTGCTTGCCCTCATGGCGGCGGCGCGTTTTCGGGCAAAGATCCTACCAAAGTGGACCGTTCGGCTGCCTATGCAGCGCGCTATGTTGCTAAAAACATTGTGGCCGCCGGTTTGGCCACCAAATGCCAAGTACAGGTCAGCTATGCGATTGGTATTGCCAAGCCAATTAACATTACCGTCATTACCCACGGCACAGGCGTGATTTCGGACGAAAAAATCTCCGCTTTGGTGAATGAGCACTTTGATTTGCGTCCAAAAGGCATCGTACAAATGCTTGATTTATTACGTCCGATTTACCGCAAAACCGCAGCTTACGGCCATTTTGGTCGTGAAGAACCGGAGTTTACCTGGGAACGTACCGACAAAGCCCCCGCTTTACGTGCCGCTGCCGGACTATAAATGGCGGAAGATGGTGGCTTGTTAGCGTTTATGTTGAATTTGTTTGCCACCTTTGATCGCAGAGCAGGCTCATGCCAGTTTGGCTTGGGCCTGTTGTTATTCGGTTGTGGACAAGTATGTACTGTGTCCGCAGCGACAGCAGCGCAGCCATTGCCATTGGCCAAGGTGGCTAATGTCACCAAAGTTGCTAATATT
>CAMBDR010000628.1 GCA_945864765.1 Janthinobacterium lividum
ACGCGCCCAAGTTGCGCCAATCTTGAATTCCAGCTTGCTGGCAGCCCCCACGTTTTGCAGCCAAGTCAGGTTGTTCCGAAACGATGAGGAGGTGCCCGTGCTCTCATACTGGTCATTGGCGAAGGGCGTAATCGGCCCCGCAAGGAATGCGGTGCGATCATGTCCAGCGCTGTTGTAATGGTTTTTGCTAATAAAACTTTGCAGTGAGAGCGAATTCTCGCCATCCAGCTTCAGATTGATGCGCGGTGCCAGGTTCCCGTTCCAGCCGCGATCCTGGTTAAATTGATCCAATTGCCGTAACAGCGTACCATTTTGATCAAAACCTTGCGTTTGCGTGAGAAAGGTTTCATCGCCGCCAATTCGCCTTACCGCGCCCGTCAGTAGCAGCGATAGCTTGCCCCATTGTTGGCTGATGGTGCCCGATGCCTGCGGTTTAAGCAACCCGGCATCGCTTTGCAAACCGAGCTTGAATTGCCGCTCGCGCTTGGTTTTGCCTTGTTTTAAGATGATATTGATCGTCCCCGCAATGGCTTGTGTACCCAATTCAACGCTGGGTACGGCTGAAATCTCGATACGTTCAACGATATCAGGCGCGAGGTTATCCAAAGAAAAATTAGCCGGTGCCGTCTCGCCATTGAGTAAGATACGCACATAGCCGCTACCCAGGCCACGCATGCTGATTTCGCCGCCCTTGCGCCCCGGTATGCCGTTGACCACAATGCCCGGTTGCCGCCGCAGCACGTCAAGCACGCTGGTATCACCATAGCGCACGATGTCCGCTGGCCCCAATGTTTGCTTGAAGGTGGTATCGGTGCGGCGGCCGTCGGTACGGCTGGAGGTGACTTCGACCTTTTGCACCTCGGCGTTGGCAGCAGCGGCTGGCGGGGTTGCGGCTGGTGGTGCATCAGCCGCATAGCCATTTTGGCAAAAAAGGAGGGTTGCCAGCACGGGCGGGCTTATGAAATGAGTAAATTGGGCCATATTGGTCAAATGATGGGTAGCCATTATGGCGGCCCTTAATTACCTACCCGACTATTTTTTAAAAAAGTAAATTCCTTTTCACCAAAGCGGATATCCACTTTCTGCCTAGCCGTACTCAAATCAACTGGTTCCACACGTCCACCCAAGCAGCCTACCAAGAAATTTTCAACAATGCCATTGTGGGTTGCGCTCGTCTGCGGATTGACAAAACCATGCCCCTCTTCCGGGTACACCACAAATGCAACCTTGGCCCCTCTGGCGTGCAACGCTTCGGCATACGCTGCCATGTCTTCAAACGGTGCCGATTTGTCATTCGCGCCGTGGGCAATCAAGACAGGGGTTTTCACTGCGGCCATGTTAGCCCAAGGCGAGCGCGCCTCCAATGCGGCTTTCACTTCGGGTTTGCGCACATCGCCAACATTTTCATACAAGTATGGTGCCAGTTCAGGGGTGCTCGCACTGACTTTTTCAACAAATGACGCCAAATTCGGGCCAGCCCCCGCTACCACAGCACAGGCAAACCGATCTGGCGCAAACGTGATGCCATTGATCGCGGCATCGCCGCCAAAGCTCCCACCCACAATGGCAATGCGTTTGGGATCAGCGACTTTAGCAGTATTAATCGCCCAGTCAATTGCATCGTTCACATCATCTTGCGTTGCCAAGCCCCATTGACCACTGGCCAACTTCCTGAAGGCTTTGCCAAACCCCCTTGAACCACGAAAATTAACCGTTAGCACCGCATAACCACGGTTGGCCAACCATGCATTGGTGGCATTACTTGGATATTCATCACGATCAAAAGGGCCACCATGCGGCAATACAACCATGGGGCAATCATTAAGCGCACACAAGCGACCGGGTGGCGTCACCAGATAGGTAACAAGCGGCGTCTTGTCGCGCGCGGCGATCACTTCGGCGCGCACCCGGTATGCGGGGTCGAACGCCAGTGGCCGCCTGCCCGGCACCACAATTTGTGTCAGTTTCTTGGTACGGCGGTCAAACATGTACGGAATTTCCTGACCAATGGCATCGCGTTCAATCACAACCCAGCGTTTGTCGTCACCGCTACGCCCTTCGATTCTGCTCACTTGCTTAAGCTCCCGCGCAAGCAGTTGCATATCACGCGTGAGCGTGTGGTCGCGCACGACCCATTCCGGTTTAACATAGTTGCTGATATAAGCTTGAATTGGGCCATGCGGTTTGATCAGCACATGTTGAATATCGGCCTTGTCCTGCGCAACAATCGTCTTTTCACCCGTGGATAAATTGAAGTCGCTCAGTACGACCGTATCGGTGGTGCTTGAATCCATGAAGAGTGCGTGCCCAACCTTTTTCTGGTCCAAGTAACTGGTTAAAAAACCCGAATTGACCAAAAGATCATAATCATTAAAACTGGCCAAGGGTAAGCGTTCACCGTTGTTTTTGATGAAGAACCATTGCATCAGTTCTGGCCGGGATTGGATATCGATACCAATCATGCCACCAGCGACTTTATCGACCTCCAACAGGTCGCCCTGTTTGCTGACTTCGACACGCTCACCGCGTTCAAAATCCACTTTATAAAATCGACTTTCATTTTCTTTAACCTGGAAGATGGCGGTGGGCACCGCGTAAAAATACTTGGGGGCTGCATCAACGTAGGGCAATGTCACATTCGCTTCAGGAAAGAGGGAGGTGAACTTTTTATCAGCCGTATCATAAACGGCAATGTCCATCCGCTTCTTTTCGGGCGCAGAATATACGATGATTATTTTTGACGGGGTTTTAGTCCAAAAAAACAGAAAGGGCCGCACTCCCGCAGGTAAATCAATGGGGGCAAGTTGGTCCTCACACGCCGGGCAGTTGGCATCCGTCACCATGAGCTTTTTTGTATTCCGGTCTAAATACGCGAGCTTTTTGCCATCCGCATTGAACCGGAACGAATCAGCACTTGGCTGCCGCAAGAAAAAGTCTGACCGTGTGAGTAAGGGGATACGCTCACGGAAAATAGAATCGCCAGCACTTGCCAGGTTACAGGTGACGAGCAAAATACTTGCATAGCATGCAAGTGCAATCAATTTTTTAATGGACATAGGTGATTTCGCTATTGTGAAATGATTGGGATAATTTGCGTGAAGAAGCTTGAAGGGGGTAATGGTAAGCGCGTACTGCGCCGTTCTTTATACGGTGCTGCGTCCAAGCTGGCTTTTAGCACGTCGATGCTGACGCCGTTTCTTAACAGATAAGTCGCACCCAGTTCAAAAAGTGCCTTGAATGTTTCGCACATTGAGGAAGGATTATCAAAGCCTGTTTTTTTGCCAAAACGGCTCACTGTAAGCCCGTGCGAAACGCCTGCCAGGCAATAGTTTTGCCAATCACAAGTCAGGCATTCGGTGGGCAAGCGTTGGCTTATTTGCCCAATGTACTGGCGCAACGGCGAGTTGGCAAATTCAATCATTGATGTATTTCGCACATTACCAGCATTTTGGCCAAACTGTATCATTTTAAAGTCATCATTTTCACTAATGTCGCCATTGCTGGCGATGACAACCAAGATATTACGCGTTGAAAAATTAGGCAGAATATTTTTATAGACTTTGTTACCCGAAAAAAAGTTAAACATATTATCAAACATTCTTATTTTAATTTTAGGATTATCATCATTAACCCATTCTTCAAATAATTCAGTGATAAAAGCCGTTGTTAATTCGACCGTTTC
>CAMBDR010000629.1 GCA_945864765.1 Janthinobacterium lividum
AAACAGCGAGATGGTTATGGTTTTGCCTTTTTCCACGTCGGCCTCGGCGGGTAATACTAGCGCCAGCCCACCTTCGGAAAAGTCTTCGGTTTTACACACCATGGTGCGGCCACCGGGCAGTTTGATCATGGCGGGAATCTCCCGCGTGACGCGCCAGTTGCGCCGCACCTGACGGGTTTCCAGCGCCACCGCCAAGGCGGCACCGAGCAGCATGAAGTTATACACGGTCCAAATAATATTGAATAGCACCGTACCCCATTCATAATTATTCCACCAGAACAGGCGCACAATGCCAAAGCCAAAGCCGAGGATATTCAAGCCCAGGATGGTGACATAGGGGATGGCGATTTGCCAATCGAAATATTCGTTTTCAACCACGCCCCCTTTGGCGGTGACGTTAAATTTACCCAGTTTGGGGTTGATCAGGGCCAGTGTGGTGGGTAATAAAATATACCAGGCCAGCGTGGTTTCATACACTTCGGCCCAAAAAGTGTGGCGATAGCGGCCTTGCATGCGCGAGTTGGCAATATTGGCGTGGATTAAGTGCGGTACGGCATAGGCGGCGATCAGGTCAGCCGCTGCCTGAATGATGTGGGCTTCAAAAAACAGATAAGCCAAGGGTGCAGTTAAAAATACCAGACGCGGGAAGCCATAAAAAAAGTGCATCATGGCATTCACATAGCATAGCCGTTGCGGCAGTTTTAAGCCTTTGCCCAGCATTGGATTATCGACCCGGAAAATCTGCGCCATGCCACGCGCCCAGCGGATGCGCTGCCCCACGTGGGCCGACAAGCTTTCGGTGGCCAGACCTGCCGCCTGGACGATGCCGATATACGAAGTGTTATAGCCCAGCCGATGTAGTTTAAGCGCGGTGTGCGCATCTTCGGTCACGGTTTCGACCGCTACCCCGCCCACTTCCAGCAGCATGGTGCGTTTGATGACGGCGCACGAGCCGCAGAAAAAAGTGGCGTTCCACAAGTCGTTGCCGTCTTGCACCAGGCCGTAAAATAATTCCCCTTCGTTGGGCATTTGGCGAAACACGCCCAAATTGCGCTCAAACGGATCGGGTGAGAGAAAATGGTGCGGCGTTTGCACCATGGCTAATTTAGTATCCGCCATGAAACCGCCGACCGTCATTTGAAGAAACGAGCGGGTGGGTACGTGGTCGCAATCAAAAATGGCAATCAATTCGCCGTGGGTTTTGGGCAGGCATTGGTTGATATTGCCCGCCTTGGCGTGGAAATTATTGTTACGGGTGATGTGGGTAGCCCCCACGCTGACGGCAAATTCGCCAAATTCGGGGCGGCGGCCATCGTCCAGAATATACACTTTCAATTTGTCGGCAGGCCAATCCAGTGCCAGCGCCGCCATTACCGTGGGGCGCACGACCGAGAGCGGTTCGTTATAGCTGGGAATATAGATATCGACCGAGGGCCAGGTACTGCTATCGTCCGGCAAGGGAACCGGCATGCGTTTGAGTGGCCAGATGGTTTGGAAAAACCCCAGCACCAGCACCGCCCAGGCATACAGTTCTGCCGCCAACAAGCCCAGCCCAAAAAACATATCCACCCCCACTTCATTGCCCAGGGTGGCGGTAAAGCGCCAATATAAGTAGCGGGTTGAAACCAGCAGCGACATGCTGATCAAAATAAGCGTGAACAAGGTGCCGGTATAGCGTCGCAAATACAAGGCCACGCCGATTAACAGTGCGGAAAACCAGAGTTGCTCGGCCAGGGTGAAGGGAATGGTGATGATAAATACCACCACGGGCAAGCAGGCGAGCAGCGTGAGTATGACGATGCCGGGGATATTCCAGACCTGCCAATCGATTAAAAACGTGCCCCATTGATTGATGCGACCATATAAATATTCCGGTAATTGGCTGGACGCATGCGAACCGCTGATGCGTTTGCGCAGCAGGTGGAACCAGGTGAGTGGGTTGAGCTTCATGTCATGCCACTGCCAAGCCAAGCGGCCAGGCGTTGCAAATCGTGGGTTGCCTGGCAATGTGGGTCATATTCCAGCACCGGTTGCTGAAACGCCAGCGCTTCGCCTACCGCTTCATCGTTATGGATGCCGATGGGAGCCAGACGTTCGCCCAGATTATGGCGCAAAATTTCTGCCACGTCGCGCCGCAAGGTGGAGGCGGTATCGATTTGATTGAGCAGGTAAAGGCTGGGCAAATCGGGCCGTAGTTGCGCCATATCATGCAACCATGATTCCATGGCCGGGATGGTGAGAAACGAGGCGGCGTCAGCCAACAGCACGATCAGTACCAAATCGGCGCAGGCAAAGGCCTGGCGTAAATACACGGTGGGGCCAGGCGGGGTATCGATCAATACCACGCCCTGATCCAAGCCGGCAGCGGCCAATTGTTGGCCAACCCAATGCGGTTGGTGGTCGAGCAAGGCTTCAAATTCGATGCGCTCTTCTTCACTGGCGCTGCCATAGGGGATGCAATGCACGCCAAATTGGCTGGGCAGGGCGATTTCTGCCCAATCGCCATGGGGTTTGAGCGATTGTTGGCAGGCTCCGCCGGGGATGTCAGTTGAAATGCCAAAGTGCAAGTGCAGCGAATTTTGCGGGTCCAGATCGAGCGCCACCACCTGCGCGCCGGTTTGGGCGAGCGCAGCCGAGAGATTGGCCGTGGTCGAAGTTTTTCCGACGCCGCCTTTCATTGAAACGATGGCGATAATAGTCAAGGTTTCCTTTTTCGGCCAAACAGGCCTTTTGCGGGTTCTGGTTCGGGTTGTTCCAGTCGGGCAAACAGGCTGGAGAGATTGTTTGCCGCTGGCTGCTTGGGTTCGCTCACGCTGCTTACCTTGTCTGGCGTGCCAGGGCTGCGCTTGCCAAACAGTGATTTTTTGGGCGGCGGCGCTTCAGGCGCGTTGGCCGGGGCTTTGGCGAACAGGCCGCGCGGCGCGCTGGGGGGGGGCGTAACGGCGGGTGCTTCGGGCTTTGTTTTGGCGAATAAGCCACGCGGCGCAGTGTGAGCCGATGCAGCCGATGCGGCCGGTGCAGTATGTGTTGGCGCAGGCTTGGCCAGGGCCGTATGAGTCGGCGCAGTATGAGCCAGTGCGGCTGGCGCTATGGCAAAGGCATTGCGTACTTTGCCCAAGCGCGGGGCGGGCACGGCGATGCCTGCTTCCTGCGCGCTGATGGGGGCCAGCTTTTGCGCCAAGGTGGTATCGGCTGCCGGGTGAACCATGGAGCGCAAGCCTTTGGCGATTTGGTTGCCCAGGCTGGGCGCGGTTTTTTTGCTGGCTGGCTTGATGGGGGCGGCAGCCGTTTTTTCCCAGATTTTTTTCTCGCTGCTTTGCAGTTGGGGCGGTGGCGAGCGCTTTTCCAGGTCGAGCGTTTTAAACAGCGGCCAGCGCTCCTGCGCCTGTGCCGCATTGTTTTCGGTGTCAAACTCTTTAAACTGTTTGTTTTTGGCCCCGATGGATTTAAACAAACTGCTTACATCATCATTATCTTGTCGTGTCATAAAAACCTCTGGTGTTTCTGGTGGTTTTGGCTTTAGCGCCCAAACCGGAATTGCAAATCCATGCCTTCGCCGCCAACCGCAGCCACTTGCATGGCATCCCCCGCACCCAGGGTTTTAAATACATGCTGATAAAATCCTTCGAGCAAACCCACGCTCCACTCCAATTGCTCATCACCAAAAGCTTGCGCCAG
>CAMBDR010000630.1 GCA_945864765.1 Janthinobacterium lividum
AAGTCACCGACATCGGGTTGAGAATAGCCATGTTCTTCTCGCGTACCTACATTCATCTGATTTGCCCAACGCTGTCAGACATCGCGCCCAATGCACCAACCACGGGGTCAGCCTTGCAGAAGAGCTTTTATCATTCGCAGCATCAAATCGAAAGGCAATGTCAAAGCCTAAAAATGGCGGCATAAAATTTGAGCTGTTTACATCAAATTCTGTAAGTTAAGAAGGCTAGCCAACGTGGAGCGGGCGTTCCGTTCGCTCAAGACTGTTGATTTGAAGGTGCGACCAATTCATCATCGGCTGGAAAATCGCGTTCGCGCCCATATCTTTCTGTGTATGCTTGCCTACTATGTCGAGTGGCATTTGCGCGACGCCTGGCGCGAACTGATGTTTGCAGATACGGATCAACAAGCCAAGCTCACACGTGACCCTGTGGCCCCGGCCAAGCGCTCCCGTGCGCCGCTGGCGAAGCTCGCCACCAAACGCCTTGACGATCAAACTCCGGTTCATTGCTTCCACTCGGTGTTGGCCGAACTGGCAACCATTGTACGCAATACGTGTCGCACCCCAAGCGACGGGGCCGAGGCAACAACCTTTCAAGTTCTCACCAACCCCAATCCCACACAAGTACGTGCGCTTGATCTGGTAAAGTCCATCAGGATGTAGGCAGAGCGAGGAACCCAAAATTTTCTTCAAGTGATTGAAAAATATGGGAAAACTCGCCTTGTGGCAAGGGGAACTTCAGGTTAGCCATTAGTGGCATAGCTGTCGAAGAAGTGGAAGCACTTGTTTTGGATTTGCCTAAAATTGGTGAAGTTGAATTATTGATCAATGTGCCTTCACCAGATAGTTTCATTGGTTTGGCAGAGCGTGGCTTATTTGTGTACGATTGGCAAGCTGTACATTGTGCGCACCAAGATGCGAAAGGTGCATATATTGCAGTGGCAATACCAGGTAAGCCAATAAAATCAAATGAGCTATCAGGCATTTTGGCAGTAATCGCTACTACCACTGTTTTTGAAAAAGAGACATTTTTGAATTCAAAGCAGATCAATGTGGATAACTGGTTTGAATTTTTGAGTGATTTATAAGGCCAAAGTAAAATAAATGCAGGCCACCCAAGCCGCTAAAGCAGTTGGCCAAAACATGGGTGTCCCATGATTTTGGTTGCAGTGTATGTTGGGCACCGAGCATCACGTTTTCATGGGCGGCAATAGAGAGGCGACAGAGGGGCAGCCAAATCAGCACATTAGCAAATTCCAAGGTGATCGGGGTAAGTATTTTGCCAGTGGCCGACAGAATCAAAGGCTGTGCCGCCCTTTACTTTATTTCACCAAATAGCGTTTAAACCAATCCACGGTTTCATTCATTGCCTGTGTTTCTGGCACAACCAGCCCATGATCATTGCCGGGATACACCACCAGCCGATGTGGGTGGTTGCGCTTGGTTAATATCTGATCAAGCGAACGTGCTTCCTTCACGCTCGTTCGGTTATCACCTTCACTATGTAATAGTAAAATTGCTACGTTGGGGTTGAGTTTTTCTGGCCAATAATGGACGGATCGATCTTTTTGTGCTTTTTCCGGGGCCAGTGCGTAACCAGGAATCATTTTTTCACCAATTGCCTCATGAAAGGCGGGTCGTGCCTTGGCAAGTGCAACGATATCGCTGAGACCGGAATCGATCACTATGGCTTTCACACTCTGCAAACTTTGTGCAGCCAAAAAACTCATCATGCCACCACGGCTGACCCCCACCATGCCGACCCGTGCCATATCGGCATTCGGTACACCAGCCAAAATCGGCCAGAGCGCAAGTACATCCATCACGTCCCTGCCACCATATTCATCCTTGCCAGTGTTTAACGGGGTTGGTGAATCCCAAACCTCCGCACCACGATATTGGCTGGCAATGACTATAAAGCCTTGTCTTGCCAGCGCCTGGTGGACAACCAGCGTGTCTACCTGAATGGTGTGCCATGAAACGACGTTACCACCACGGTTGAAAATAATTGCTGGTATCTTGGGTTGGCTGGTAGATTTTGGCATGGTGATAAAGCCTTCCACTACCACATCATCAGCGCTTTTATAAGTGAAGCGCAGGCAGCTTGTATCATTCAAGCCTTTTTCGAATGTGGCAATCG
The DNA here is from genome assembly GCA_945864765.1 of Janthinobacterium lividum. GTDB lineage: Bacteria > Pseudomonadota > Gammaproteobacteria > Burkholderiales > Burkholderiaceae_D > CAMBDR01. The sequence continues at coordinate 2,141 of CAMBDR010000630.1, forward strand.
ATTTGTAGAAAAACATGCGTTCCGCTAGTGAGTTTTGATCCTCGCCTTTGCGAAATTTTTCAAATTTGGCGTTGACGTGGGTGAGGCAGGCAACCTGATTCAGTACGGCGGGGGAATTTGAAAATAATTCCGCTGCGTGTGCAGGAAAAATACCACTCAAGCAAAGTGCCAGCGTAAAAAGTAATTTCTTCATTGTTCATTCAACCTTCTTTAGGACACCATTGTTCGTACTTTGCCTTCATGATGACATGCATTGGATATCGCTGGTGATATTCTTCATACCACAGTTTAAATCGATCACGGCCTAAGTTTTTTAGTGTGTAGGTATATTGCCAGCGTTTTTCATCCCTGATTTTTGTTAATTTCTCTTCATCTGTCAGGCCAACCAATTCTTCACGGTGTTGGGCAATCTGCGCTGGCGTAGTGGGGGCGTGATGCACATAATGCCCGAATAAGCGCATACAAAATAAATGATAGTCTCTTGTATGCAAAATGAAGGTGTGCCACATTTCGTCCAGAATGACAAGGGAGTCATCGATTACAAACCGATTGCCTTGCTCTTGTTCGCCATCAAACTCCATTTCATTCATCAGCCACATCATCGCTTTGAATTCCGAAAAAATGGCTTTCGTCTCTTCAAGCTTGATTCCGAGTGTCTTCGAGAATGCATGCACTACATCATCAGCTTCCCAGCTTAAGACGGTGTTCAAGGTTGGGCGTTTGTAGTCCATAATTCGTCCCCTGCGTTTTGGTACCGATTGAAAGATACTGATAAATCGGCACCGATCATTTTTAGCCATTAGCCGCCACAATAATCCACCCAACCTCTATCACGGCAGCAGCGCGATGAGGGGCCGCAGAACGGTAAATTGGGGCAATTAGCATCAGTTAATGATGTTGTATTATTGGGTTGCTTACTGGCCGCGCCGCCGCATATGTTTCGTAAAAGCGCCGTTTCGATCAGTTCCATATCGGCGTTGGCGATCTCATTTTTTTGGGTATTTTCCATGTACAGTTCCTTTGTTGAATTGGTTTTGTCATATCCCCTATAGCAATATGGGGGGGATTGTTAAATTTTATTCAATTGAGAGTGCATTGTCAAGTTGATGTAATTGCTTGTGGTTTCAAAGCGACATTGGTCGCGCCATGGTCAAAAAACTTCATTCTGTCGTTGTAAATGATTTTGATTTCCGATGTTTATCAAGCTAGCCTACACCCCTGGTTTCCCCCTTGTGCAGCCTGCCGCCACTCGGAAGGGGTGCTGCCTGTGTGTTTTTTAAAGGCCCGGTTCAAGGAGCTTTTGCTATTAAACCCCGCCGCCAGTGCCAAATCAAGAATGGTCGCCCCCTGTTGTGCCGGGTCTTGCAGGCTTTGCTTGAGCGCTTCAACCCGGAAACGATTCAGATATTCCTGAAAATTGACAGCGCATTCTTCATTAATCAATTGCGAGAGTTCATGCCCGGTCATGGCCAGGTGGGCGGCCAGTTCTTCCAGCTTTAATTCCCCGTTACGATAGAGTTGCTCCTGTTCCATACTG
>CAMBDR010000631.1 GCA_945864765.1 Janthinobacterium lividum
CGCTTAAAGAAGTGGTAACCGAGATTTCAAGTATCATTTCAAGAATTGGCGCACTCGAAGAGGGCGTATTCGAGGAAGCCGCATCAGAGCTTGACGAACGTTTCCTCGGCCAATTAAAACGATTTTTTCAGTACATGGATGACCAGGCAGCAACCATACGAATTGTCAACGACAACAAGGATTTTCTCTTGGACAGAAATGCTATAACCAGGGCCAAAACCAGAATTGACGGCATTGAGATTGGCGAAACTATTTTGGAAATATCTGGCCAGTTGTATCTGCTGCCGGAGTCAAAAAAGTTTGACTTTATTTATGAAGGTGACGGCGAAAGAAAAGTATTAAAAGGAACCGTTGGACTTGGCGTATTCAAACAATTAGCGGGCGAAGCAGATTTTGGGGAAAATCAGATTGAGGTAGCGACACTTTCTTCAAAAATGTGGAATGTACAAATAAAATCCAAGGAAATAAGAGAGCGATTGCGTTCACCCAGAAATGTCTATTCTCTTGTTAAATTGAATCACATTGCCGAATAATCTGTTCGCGGCGTAAGGCGGCAATTTTTGGGGTAACGCCACCTTCTGATCAACCCAAAACATAGCACCCATGCGGCTTTGCACGGCTTACTCGATTGACCGGCCCGCAACCAAACATTGGCTCGGCCATGGCAAATTTCGGATTGCATGACTGGCCCGGCCTTGATCAACCCAATTTCAACCCAATTTCAACCCAACTCAAAACGCATACCCGCATCAATGCCTTGCCGCGTCAATTCCGGGGCAAAGCGCAAAATGAACTCATACGTGTAGGCGCGCAAGTACGCGCCGCGCCGCACCGCCAGCCGGGTGACGTTGGCGGCAAACAAATGGGACACTTCAATCGTGTGCAAGCCGTAACTGCGGCTGGCGTCCAGCGCCATTGAGGCAACAATACCCACCCCCATTCCCAGCGATACGTACTGCTGAATCACGTCCGAATCCATCGCCGTCAACACAATATCGGTATCCAGCCCGGCCTGGCGGAAAGCGTCATCAATGTGGCCGCGCCCGGTGAAGCCGACATCATAGGTAATCAGCGGCCATGCCGCCAGATCGGCCAGTGTGACTTTCTGGCATTGCAGCAAGGTGTGCTCGGCTGGCACCACTACCGCGTGGCTCCATTGGTAGCAGGGAAAAGACACCAGATCCTCATAGTCGCGCAAGCCTTCGGTGGCAATGCCAATATCCGCCCTGCCGGACGTGACCAATTCCGCAATATGCCCGGGCGAACTTTGCTGCAAGGCGATTCGCACTTGCGGGAACGCGGCGCGAAAGCCCTGCACCACCTGCGGTAGCGCGTAACGCGCCTGGGTGTGGGTGGTGGCAATGGTGAGGGTGCCGTCGGTTTTCCCGGAAAATTCGCTGCTGGCCTGGCGCAGGTTTTCTGCCTGCAGCAGGATTTGCTCGACAATATGGATCATGCCCTTGCCCGGCTCGGTCAAACCGGTCAGGCGTTTGCCGTTGCGCTCGAAAATGTCTACCCCCAGCTCTTCTTCCAGCTCGCGAATCTGACGGCTCACGCCCGGTTGCGAGGTAAATAAAACATTCGCCACCTCGGTCAAATTGTAGCCGCGCCGCACCGCTTCGCGCACGGAGCGCAGTTGCTGGAAATTCATAGGGATTCCTGATTCAAACTTTTCAATCTCAAACTTCTTGACTGCGGCAACTACTTGCTTGCCGCAAATACGTGCAGGCGCTTGGGTTTGACCAGCACCATGTCGCCCGCCTTCAAACCCAGCGCCGCAAAGCGCTCATTCGGGATCAACGCTTCCAGCAGCTCGGCGCTGTCGTCACGCTCCAGTTCCAGTTGCGCCAGTGGTCCGATTGCATGCACCCGCTTCAGGCGTGCCACAATGCCCTGGCTGGTATCGCTGCTGTCTTCGTTAATGTAGCGCTCCACGTCCAGATCATGTGGCCGCACATAACCGACGCCATCGGTGTCAACCAGATCACCATGTTGCGGTGCTGCGAAGGCGGCACTGCCCGCTTGCAACACGCCGCCACTGATGCGTCCGTGAAATAAATTCACATTGCCCAAAAAACCGTAAACAAACGGCGAGGCGGGGTGATTATACACATCGCCAGGGGCACCGATTTGCTCGACCTGACCCTTGTTCATCACCACGATTTGATCCGCCACTTCCAGCGCTTCTTCCTGATCATGGGTCACAAAGATGCTGGTGACATGCAATTCGTCATGCAGCCGACGCAGCCAGCGGCGCAATTCCTTGCGCACCTTGGCATCCAATGCGCCAAACGGTTCATCCAGCAGCAGCACCCGTGGCTCCACCGCCAGCGCACGCGCCAGCGCAATGCGTTGGCGCTGTCCGCCGGAGAGCTGTGGCGGATAACGGTCGGCCAGCCAGTCCAGTTGTACCAGTTCCAGCAATTGATGCACTTTTTCGCGGATTTTTTCTTCGCTCGGGCGCAAGTGGCGCGCCTTGACGCGCAAGCCAAAGGCGACGTTTTCAAACACATTCATATGCTTGAACAGCGCATAGTGCTGGAACACAAAGCCGACATGGCGTTCGCGCACATGGCGTTGCGAGGCATCCTCCCCATCCAGCAAAACCTGGCCTGCATCCGGCGCTTCCAGCCCGGCAATAATGCGCAGCAAGGTGGTTTTACCGCAGCCGGAGGGGCCGAGCAGCGCAGTCAGTTCGCCCGCAGCAAAATTGAGCGAGACATTATTCAACGCCACGAACTGGCCAAAGCGTTTTTCAATTTGTTTGACTTCAATACTCATACGCCCGGCTCCAGGGAAAGTTGATGCGCTTCGTCCCGCAAGCGCCATTCGATAAAAGTTTTTAATGCCAGCGTTACCAGCGCCAGCAATGCCAACAAGGACGCCACCGCGAAGGCGGCTGCAAAGTTGTATTCGTTGTATAAAATTTCCACTTGCAAAGGAATGGTATTGGTTTCGCCGCGAATATGGCCCGATACCACCGAGACTGCGCCAAACTCGCCCATGGCGCGCGCATTGCATAAAATCACGCCATACAGCAAGCCCCATTTCACATTGGGCAGCGTCACATGCCAGAAAGTACGCCAGCCGGATGCGCCCAGCACCAATGCTGCCTCTTCTTCTTCATTGCCTTGCGACTGCATCAGCGGGATCAGTTCACGCGCCACAAACGGAAAGGTGACGAAAATGGTGGCCAGCACAATGCCGGGTACGGCAAACAAAATTTTGATGTCGTGTTCACGCAGCCACGGCCCGATCCAGCCTTGTGCGCCAAAAATCAACACATAAATCAGGCCGGAAATGACGGGTGAGACCGAAAACGGCAAATCGATCAGCGTCAGCAACACGCTTTTGCCGCGAAATTCAAACTTGGCAATGGTCCAGGCCGCTGCCACGCCGAACACCAGGTTCAGCGGTACCGCAATCGCAGCCGTGATCAGGGTCAACTTGATGGCCGACCAGGCATCGGGTTCAAGAATCGCATTCAGATACACCTGCCAACCTTTTTTCAGGGCTTCGGCAAATACTGCCACCAGCGGCACGAATAAAAACAGCGTCAGAAAGGTGAGCGCCACGGCGGTCAGCAGCCAGCGTATCGCCCGTGGTTCCTGATTGACGCGCGCCTTGGTGGCCGCTGTGCTTACTTTCCCTGGCGCTACCGCAGCTTGCGGCTCCA
>CAMBDR010000632.1 GCA_945864765.1 Janthinobacterium lividum
CTTTGTCTATTTCGGTTTAGTCCAAAAAAAGGTTTTGGAAACCGAGTTATTTGCCTTATTTCGGGTCGAAACCGCAGACGAAAAATACGACGAAATTCACATGCGTAATAAGGCTGGAAAGACGTTTCTGTGCGCGATTGAAATCAATGCTGATGGTAGGCCAGCTACCTCCACTTTACAGCTCGCAGCATTTTCGGTGGCCTTTGCCGAGCGCAAACACGGGCGACGCATCGGTTATTCCACATTGGTCGAATCGCTACGGGAAAAAGTGCAAAACCTGTCATCCGACTCAGCAACCGGGATTGCCGACGCACACTGGTTTGAACAAGTCACCGCTTTCTTGAATGAAGAACTGGTATGGCAGCCAAAGGAGTTGATGGCGCGCGAACAAATTTGTGCGCACCGGGTGCCGCTGACTGATAAATTCGGGAAAAAATTGAAATTTGTACCGGAGATGCCGCCAATCAATTCATTTTATCTTGATGATTTGGAGCGAATACTACGGGCGGCAGAACGCGGCACCGAATCGGAACAGATACAAAAATACCTTACTGGTGAAAAGCAAAACGAAAAAAGTATTGATGTAACGCAGTTTAATGCAATCAATCCGCTGCTGGCCGCGCACCGCTTCCCGGCAGGGCGATGGCCCAGTGAATTTCCGCTGTTTCTGATGCAACAGGTCGCCGTGAACACAGCGCTTGCAGTGCTTGAAAACGGTGGCTTATTCTCGGTCAATGGCCCACCCGGAACCGGCAAAACGACTCTGCTGATGGACATCATCGCCGCACGCATTGTCGAACGGGCAAAAGTACTGGCGACATTCACTAACCCCGAAGCCGCATTTACCAAGGCCAGCATGCAAGTTACTTACCCGCCGGATAAAGTAGGGATTGTTAGAAGCGGCCCCTGCTTCCTTGTGGATGAAAGACTGCTCGATTTCGGCATGGTTGTCGCAAGCGAGAATAACAAAGCGGTGGAAAACATCACCCATGATTTGCCCAATATTGAAAAAGTCTTTCCGCAACCGCTGCTTTTTGAAGGTAAACCATTCAATTATTTTGCAGCCACATCAGAAGCGATTTTGAACCATGAAACCGCCAAGGGCAATCTTGCAAATTCACCTGGTGATGCCAGCGACGATGAGGAAGCAACCGAGCTTGACCATGGCATCATCAAATGCTGGGGACTTGCTTCGGTTGCGCTTGGGAAGAAAGTGAACCGTAGTTTGGTGGCCGGGCAACTCGGTAAATTTGGCAAGCGCGGTATTGCGGCAGCACTGGATAACAGCACCGCCACCGAACTTGATTGGCTTACCGCCAAGGCCAGTTTTACGGCAGCGTCAAACCGGGTGCTTGCCATTCAAGCTGCAATATCGCAATACGATGAATGCCTTGCCACACTGACTACCGCACAGCAAAAATTATCGGCTTCACGTAGCACGGCAGAACCTGTCGCGCTACGGCACAAAGCGGCTCAGGCGGCATTGCAAATCATTTCCGAACAAAGTGCAGCCAATGCGCAATCCATCACCAATAGCATGGCGGAACGTAAGCAATACAACAGTGACTGGTCAGTCTTGCGCATTATCCGCACATGGCTATTTGATCGTCCGCTTTATACGCAGTTTCGTACCCGACAGCGCGCTCTGGAGGATGAATATGGGCAGTTATGCGTAACCCGATCAGGGTTAAAACAGTCATTGATCCAAACCGGGGCGCAAGCGAGCACGGCATTGAAGGAAAACACGCTGGCCCAAGCTGCCGTCAGCGCTTGTGAAAAGGTGGTGACGGGTTTGGCGCAGACACGGGAAAAACTCGGCACAAAGCTTGGCCCAGCGGCGTTTGATCCGGCGACATTTCAACGCATCACCATGGAAAACCAACAAAAATCACTGCCGCGCAGCAACCCCACCTACCAAAACGCGCGCGCCGAGGTATTTGTCGCAGCACTGCATTTGCATAAGGCATTCATGAAAAACGCCGGAAAAGGGTTTGAAACAAACTTTCGCCTTGCACTGGCCATGTTGGAACAGCAACCATACATCCAAAAGCATTTGCCTGAAATGGCACCGCACCTGTGGGCGACTTTCTTCCTGGCTGTGCCAGTGGTGTCGAGTACCTTCGCGTCGTTTTCCAGGTGTTTTTGTGACCTGGGGGCAGGGCAAATCGGCCTTTTGTTGGTGGATGAAGCCGGACAGGCGGTGCCATCCCATGCGCTGGGTGCAATATGGCGTGCAAAACGTGCGTTAATCGTCGGCGATCCACTTCAAGTGGAGCCGGTTATCACGATGGACACCAAGCTTGATCACCAAATTTTGACATACCACCGCGCCCCTGAAGAACATCTGCTGACCGCATACTCGGCCCAACATCTTGCAGATCGTGGCAACCCATACGGGGCCAATGTGGTGCAATATGACGGCAGTGATTTATGGGTTGGCGCACCGTTACGGGTACATCGGCGCTGCGTCGATCCGATGTTTTCGCTATCCAATGATATCGCCTACAACCGGAAAATGGTATTTGGCCCCGCCCCGAAAGAAGAGCAGGAAGCCAGCGCCCGCCGCCCATTATTGGGGCCATCACGATGGATTGATATCGAGGCCAATGACTTCGACGAACACTTTAGCCCGACAGAGGGAATGGCGGCATTCGATATCGTGGTTCGATACCAAAAACAAGGCTGGGTCAATAAAGTGGATGGCTTGCCAGCGCTTTTCATCATTTCACCATTTAAAACCGTAGCAAGCGGGATGGAAAGTATCCTGCGTGACAGATTAGCACAGTGGGCGAATCATGCCGATGAAGAAGCCGTCAAGAAATGGTTAAAAACACATGTGGGCACAGTCCATACATTTCAAGGCAAGGAATGTGAGTCAGTTGTTTTTATTTTAGGTGGCAAAACAGCAGGTGCCAGAAATTGGGCTGCCAGCAAACCCAATATTATCAATGTTGCCGTGACCAGGGCCAAACGCAGGCTATACGTCATCGGCAACCGCCGCGTGTGGGCGCAGACTACTTTTGGCAAAAAGCTGGCCTTGCTTTAGCGAACAAACAGCCACTCAACCTCAAACAGTCCAGCAATATTTATTACGATAGTGCTTTGCATAATAATGTTTTCTAAAATATTAAATTACTATTGACACTGGAAATTTTTCCCACTATTATCTGATTCTGTGTTATTTTTTTGAAATTTTTTGGAATCGATTCCATACATTACGAGGACATTATTCATGAAACAAAAATTGCAAATCAAGGCTATGCTCAGTGCCATGGCCGCCGCCCTATTGGTCAGCTTGCCAATGTTGGGGGCCGCCACCACGGTCAACATGAAAGTGATTAATGATTGGGGCACGGGTTTTCAGGGGCAGATCGATATCGGGCAAAATGCCACGCAACTCGACAATTGGACATTAACCTTTCATTCGGGATTTGCGATTTCGCAAATTTGGAACGCCCAAATTTTGTCGCATACAGGTACACAGTATGTGGTTGGGGCAGCCTCTTATAACCAAACCATTCCTCCCAACGGTGCTGTCAGTATTGGCTTTATTGGCAGTGGCCCCACTGCTGTGCCAACCGATTTTCGCGTAAGTTCCGCAACTACGCCGACACCGACTCCAACACCAACACCAACACCTACGCCAACACCCACCCCAACGCCTACTCCGACACC
>CAMBDR010000633.1 GCA_945864765.1 Janthinobacterium lividum
TGGTTTGCACCACATAGCGTGGCCTGGCGCGCACTTGCTGGAAGATGCGACCCACATATTCCCCCACCAGGCCGATGCCAAATAAAATCACGCCCATAAAGAAAAAGTTGATCGCAAACAGCGTGAACACGCCTTCCGCTTCCGCACCCAACATAAAGCGGCGGTATAGCAGCATCAGCACCAAAGAAGCGGAGCCGACCGCCAAACCCATGCCCAACATCGAAAACATTTGCAGTGGCACCAGAGAAAAGCCGGTGACCAAATCAAAATTAAGCCGAATCAGGCTATACAGCGAATATTTGGATTCCCCCGCCGAGCGTTCTTCGTGCTCGACCACAATTTCCGCCGGTCTGCGCGCGAAGGTGTAAGCCAGTGCGGGCACGAAGGTGTTGACCTCCGCGCATTGATTGATCAGGTCAATTACATTGCGGCTATAGGCACGCAACATATTGCCTTGATCGGTAATCTGGATTTTGGTAATGCGCTCACGCAAGCGGTTCATTAATTTGGAGGCAATGGTGCGCCAGGCGGAATCACGCCGCTTGCGCCGGATTGAGCCGACATAATCATGGCCTTCGCGTATTTTGGCCACCAAATTGGCCACTTCTTCGGGCGGATTTTGCAAATCGGCATCGAGCGTGACCACGATATCGCCCCTGGTTTGTTCAAACCCGGCCAAAATCGCCATATGCTGGCCATAATTGCCGTTAAATAGCACAACCCGCGTCACATCCGGGCGCTGCCGATATTGGGCCGCCAAAATCGAGATCGAATTGTCGCGACTGCCATCGTTGACGAAGATAATTTCATAATCCATGCCCAAGGCATCCAGCGCAGGATACAGGCGTGCAAACAGGTGCGCCAGACCGGCTTCTTCGTTGTACACAGGGATGACGATTGATAAGGGTAGTTTCATGCAATTTATGGTTAGTTTTATGCCAACTTGGCCACGTGCTTTTTCAGCCTTAAGCTGATTTCTCAGCTTATTTCTCAGCTTTTGCCAATACCGATTTTACCGCAGCCACCACACGTTCCACGTCAGCGGGCGTCATGGCGTAAAACATCGGCAAGGTCACCGTCAGGCGGCCCACCCGTTCGGCTACCGGAAACATGCCTTCGTGAAAGCCACGCGCCCGGTATAGCGTAAACAAGTGAATGGGCGCGTAATGGTAGCCGATTCCGACCCCCAGTTCCAGCATGTTGGCCATGAATTGCGCACGCGTGAGGTGCGGATTGTCCGGTAAAATGATTTGAAACAGGTGCCAATTACTACTGTCAAAGGCAGGCAAGGGCAATTGCGCCCCGCTTTGGGCTTCAAAATCCGGCCCAAAACAGTCAAAATAATGTTGCGCCAAAGCACGGCGATGTTGGTTAATTGCATCAATATGCCGCATTTGGCCTAAACCGATGGCTGCGGTGATATCCGTCATATTGTATTTGCCGCCCAGCACATCGACATCAATCCCATCATGCCCGGTGCGTGATACCCCTTGCAAGCGATAGCGTTCGGCCAGTTTGGCTTCTTCCTCATTGTTTAATACCAGGCAACCCCCTTCACCGGTGGTGATGTTTTTATTGGCCTGAAAACTGAAGGAAGCAAAGTCGCCAAAGGAGCCGATGCGCTGGCCTTTCCAGGTGGAGCCGATGGCTTGCGCGGCGTCTTCCACCACGCGTAAATTGTGGCGCTTGGCGAGCGCATACACTTGATCCATATCCAGCGGCAAACCGGACAAATACACCGGAATAATCGCCTTGGTGCGCGGCGTAATGGCCGCTTCCACCTTGGCCAAATCCAGATTGCGGGTGCGCGGGTCAATATCAGCAAATACCGGCGTGGCTCCAACTTCGATAATCACATTCGCGGTGGCCACCCAGGAAACCGGCGTGGTGATCACTTCATCGCCCGGCCCAATGCCAGCAATGCGCAGCGCAATTTCCATGGTGCAGGTGCCGGAATTGAAGGTGCGTACCGGGCGGCCACCAAAATAGTCGGACAAGAGCGCTTCAAACGCCTGCACTTTGGGGCCGCTGGTAATCCAGCCCGAGCGCAATACCTCGCCAACGGCGGCAATAGTGGCTTCATCAATGCTGGGGCGCGAAAACGGTAAAAACGGTAGTGTCGGCATGGTTTATGATGTGAATGAGGTTTAAAGTTGATGAGTGTGATGAATGTAAGCCGGGTAAAGGTGGCAGCGCAGGGTGGCAAGGCTAGCTTCTTGCCAGCATGACGACGCCAATCAGAATGATGCCGATGGCAAGCAGTCGCTGCAGCGACAAGGTTTCGCCCAAAAAATACCAGGCACCGAAGGCATTGAGGATATAGCCCAGCGACAGCATCGGGTAGGCGATGGTAACATCGACGCGTGACAAGCCAATAATCCACACCACCACCGACAACACATAGCACGACAAGCCGCCAATAATCGGCCATTGGGTGGCCAGTTTGAAGCCGATATCGAACCAATTATCCGGCGTTAAATGAATCGCGCCGACCGCGCGGGTGCCGGCTTTTAAAAGTAATTGCGCTACCGCGTTCAAGCTGATGCCGCACAGGATAAAGCCAAAGGTGGTGGCGTTCATGGTTCATTCCCAAAATGGTATGGTCGGGTTTAAGGTTGCCTGGTACGCTGTGGGGCGGGCAGCAGTTGGTTGGTGACCACCACGCGGCGCGCATCGCGCGTCATGACGCGCATGCGCAGCCGCTCTTCATGCAGGCTGACAAAGCGCTCCTGGGACATGATGGCAATCGCAGGGGGGCCATTTTGCCAAACTTCAACGAAGGCCTTGCGTTGCTTGATCCACAGATGCGGTTCTTGTTTTAAACCAAATTCGAGTTCATCCTGATGTTCTACCAGGGTAAAGGTGCGGCGTAAATAAAAGGGTAGAGTTTGATCATACATACCGACAAAATACAGCTTGGTCTCGGGCTGTAATTCCGCCTTGATGGCCGGTAGCAGCGTCATCCCGGCACGGTAATTGCCATGGGCTTCGGTGCCGGCGAAAATAAAAAACCAACAGCCAAATCCCGCTACTGCCAGCGTCAGCATGGCCAATTCGCGTTTGGCTTTCATATATAAGACCAAACCCAGCAGCGCGCCAAGCAGTGTCAAGCCGCAAGCGGCATAAAGCCAGGGGCGCAAGGCCAGGATATACGGCTTTTCAAATGGATGAAAGCTAAAACGGCCCACTTCCGGCACCCAATACAAGGCAATGGCGGCGATGAGCGCCAATAAAACAAAATTCCATTGGGCCGACGATTGCAAGGGGTTGTCTTTGGGGGGCTGGCTATGCTCTTGCGCCATCGCCGCACCGATTAACAGCGCTAATGTCGGGAAGATCGGCAAAATGTAGGACGGTAGCTTGGAGCCGGAAATGCTAAAGAAAAAGAAAATAAAACCAGACCAAATCAACAACATATATTCCGGATGAAAATGCGGCCGGGTTTGTTTGAATGCGCGCGCCAGCGAGGCTGGCAACAGCCCAAGCCATGGCAATAAGCCCGCCAGCAGCAGCGGAATGAAGTAATACCATGGCCCTTCGCGACGATGGGTTTTAGTCAAAAAGCGTTCAAAATGCTCGTGAATAAAAAAGAAATGAGGAAATTCCGGGTTTTTTAGCGACACCAGAACAAACCAGGGGGTACAAATGGCAAAAAATATCGGCAAGCCCTGGGTC
>CAMBDR010000634.1 GCA_945864765.1 Janthinobacterium lividum
GATGCGGTAGAAGACTTTGTCCGCCATTTGTGCCTTGATGTGATTGTACCGCCACTCAATCCGGTGCTTGAACGCATGACCTTGCCTGCCTTAAGCGGCGAATGGTTGCCCGTTTTAAAGATCGATGTCGCGCCAAGTCTGTTTGTGCATCGCAGTCCGAATGGCTATTATCACCGGGTCGGCAGTGCCAAACGGGAAATGGCCCCCGATTATCTGGCGCGCCTGTTTCAGCAGCGCAGTCAGGCCCGCATCATCCGCTTTGACGAGCAACCCGTGCCGGGCGCGCAACTGGATGATTTGACCCCCACCCTGTGGCAACGCTTCGCCAGCGCTCGCATTGCTGACAGCCGCGAAGTATTGCTGGACAAACTGGCCATGGCGCGGGTGGATGCCGATCATGTTTTGCGCCCGACCGTGGCGGGTGTGTTGTTGGCCAGCCCTGATCCGCGCCGATGGCTACCGAATGCCTTTATTCAGGCGGTGGCGTATCGCGGCACCAGCGTGCTGCCTGGGGATGATGGGGCCTATCAGCTTGATGCCCAGGACATTTATGGGCCACTTGATGCGCAGGTACTTGCTGCCTGCCAATTCGTCAGAAAAAATATGCAGATCCGCGCCAGCAAGCATGAAGGCCGGCACGATCTGCCGCAATACGACATGACCGCCGTGTTTGAAGCCTTGGTCAATGCGGTTGCGCATCGTGACTACTCAATTCACGGGGCCAAAATACGCCTGCGCATGTTTGCTGATCGACTTGAATTGTATTCACCCGGTGCCATCCCCAACACCATGACGGTGGAAAGCTTGCCGTACCGGCAGGCGGCACGCAATGAAGCCATTACCAGTTTGTTGGCCAAGTGCCCGGTGCCCGATGGCGACGCGGGTTTTGGCAATCGCAGCAAAATGATGGACAAGCGCGGTGAAGGGGTGCAAATTATCCTCGATAACAGTGAACGGCTGTCTGGACAACGCCCGCTGTTTCGGCTTATTGATGAATCGGAATTGCTGCTGACTATTCCGGCTGCCAATCTGCCGCCAAGCAATCATTCAACATGAAGTACCGTTTTCACAAAGGAGAAACGCATGGTTAAGCAAGTACAGATGACGTTCAGGGTTGAATCTGAATTGCGAACGCGCTTTGCTGAAGCTGCGGGCCTTGAGGATCGTGCTGCGGCGCAGATTTTGCGTGAATTCATGCAAACTTATGTCAGTAGTGCAAAAGAAAAAGCACTGGCCAAGTCCAACATTAGCCCCGATGAGCAACGCAAGCGCCAAGCGGCGGTCAATGCCGCACGGGCATCGGTCGGCCTCGAAGGCTTTAAGCTTGCCCCGGACACAGAACGCATTGCGCAGCGCTTCATCAATGGCGAGATTGATTTCAATGAATTCATGCGCATGCCGCCCATGCAATCACAAAAATCATGAGTATTGAACGATCTGAGCGTGCGTATTTTGAAGCGGCACTGACCTTTTGGCGCATTGTTGAGCTTGAATTTATTCCCGTCGTCGGCGACTTCGATGCGCCGCACTTGTGTGAAATCAACCGCCGCATTTTTCAAGACATGCCCGGAAAGGGTTTTGATGGCATTTGAAATGGTTTGGCTCCGCACGGGCCAAATATCAATAGCCCAACAGTGAGTACCAGAAAGACATTTATGACTATTCGGCGGCTTCAACGCATAACCCCTCCCCAGCCCGACAGCAAAAATTGGCTTATCGAGCACCTGAAAGACAACATAATTTCAAGCTTGTCGATTTTGGTCATGGTGTTCGGGCTATGTACCATCTACGCCTACCATTTTCACATTGAATATTTTCCGCTGATCGGGATCGATTCATTTACCAGCATTATCTTTGCTACGACCTATGTCGGCACACTGCTTCTTCTGGGGTTTGGCTTAGTGCTGTTTGTACCCAGCCTCTATATTGGCGCTGTCTGGCAAGGTGCCAACAAAAAAAACAATCGGCATCAAAAACAACGACACTTGGCAGCCTTGCTGGTTGCCTCACTGCTTTCTTTCATAATCTGGTCTTTGTTGTTTTTTATGAATCTTCAATTCACCGTCCCGGTGGATAATGGCGCTTTGGCTTCGATTTTTCTTTGCCTACTCAGTCTTTTTCTTGGCCGGCTGATCTGGCTGCGCAAAAAAGGGCTTCTAAAACCAGCACGGGAATGGCTTGCAACCTTATTGGATATTGCAAAGTTTACTGGTCCCTACATCGGCACCCTGGTGCTGCAGATATTTCCTATTTTCATGATCTTACTCATCATTCGCGACACCAGTTACCTGGCGACAGTCAAACCGGATTATTTCACTCTGGGCATGAGTGTCTTTTTTTGTTGCATTTTATTGCTGCTTTGTGGCTTATATTTCATTGTCATGTGGTTCGGAAAGCCAGCGAGCAAGCTGGAAAAAGGAAGTGCATTGGCGGCCATGCTCTTTTTCCCGCTGGTCATCAGCTTTTTCCTCGGCAATGTATCATTTTTTCCCGCGACAATTGCCCACTTAACCAAGGTAGGCAATTTCTACGCCAGTGAAATGACTTTGTCGAGCGCCGGATGCGCCGTTTTGGCAAAAAAAGGGCTGCTGTCCTGTCCGGACAAACCGGAAGAACCGTTCAAACTCTGCGGTGCCTATGTGATGTCGCGTTTTGGCAGTGAAA
Organism: Janthinobacterium lividum; assembly: GCA_945864765.1. Taxonomy (GTDB): domain Bacteria; phylum Pseudomonadota; class Gammaproteobacteria; order Burkholderiales; family Burkholderiaceae_D; genus CAMBDR01. The sequence continues at coordinate 2,665 of CAMBDR010000634.1, forward strand.
CCTATATCAAGGTCAACTTCAATCAAGCAGGAAAACCAGCCGCCAAGGGTGTGAAAGGCAGCAGCAAATCGACCAATACCTCCGAAAATGACACCAATCTGGAAAATGTCTACCTCCCGACGGCGACTATATTGGGCATGAAAGTTGATACAAGCGCCCGCGCTTCCAATATCACAAAAATCGATGACTATTTGAAAGATCATGTTTCAATCTGTCCGGCTGAAAAAGCCGAATTAAAGCCAAGCCCGTTCAGTTTCAAGGCAACCGAATTGTTTGAACATGCACAAAGTACACTGAGCAGCGCAGGCGAGAAAAAGCTGGATGCCTTCATCAGACTAATGGCAGATAACAAAAAACCGATTGAAACAATCGACATCGCAGGCCATACCGACCAGACCGGCAGTGCTCATTACAATATGACCCTCTCGCAAATGCGCGCCCTCGCGGTTGAAGACTATCTGCGCCAAAACCTGGCACCTGACATCGCGCCAAGGCAGTTCCATTCCCAAGGCTACGGCAATACCCATCCCAAAAAGACGCGCACCGATTGCCCTGGCCATTGGGCGGTAGACAAACAACTCGCCTGTTTCGCGGAGAACCGACGGGTGGATATTGAAGTGACATTGAAATGAACTTGCGGCAAACCCATGACTTCGCCAGCGCACCACCAATTTACCGTATGCCGACCAGCCTGTTTTCAATCAATCGAATCATGGTCTCTTTTTGTGGCGGTGCCGAATCGGCGACCAGGAGGTTGTAGAGTTTGACTGGTTTGTCAGAGAAAGCAATGTGCAAATTTTGCACATTGCTTTCTTCAAGCGGTGCGCCATCCAGAAGGCAGAATATGGGACATCCACCTTTACAAGCAATGGATACCACCTGCACACGTTAAAATAGCGGATATCCAAAACAACGCTTGTGCGGTATACTGGGCAATACGGAACGGGTTTATTTCCCACCAGCATCATGCAACATCATTTTTAATTTTTACTCTGACCCCTAATTAACC
>CAMBDR010000635.1 GCA_945864765.1 Janthinobacterium lividum
CCATGCCTGGCACTCGCCATTTAGGCCCGAATTGGTCGCCTCGTTGCCCGTGGCAGGTTATGACGGCACCATGCGCCGCCGCCTGAAGCAAAATAATACCGCAGGGCAAGCCCATATCAAAACCGGGACGCTACACGCGGTGCGCTCCATCGCCGGCTATGTGCGAGCGCGCTCTGGCAAGATTTATGTAATCGTAGCAATTATCAATCATGAGCATGCCGATCAAGGCCAAAAAGCTCACGACTTATTATTGCAATTTATAATTGAAAATTGGTAGCGCAACAATATCATAAATTTGTCCGCTCTTTACCACAAAGGTAAGGATAAATTGAGTTGAAATCAGGCATACTTCCAACTTAACAAGCCTTCCTTGAAGCGAATTAATGGATACACTGCTCAAACACTTGCTGGATATCACCGGACACCGCGATCACGAATTAATCGAGACTGCCATTCTGTCGGCGATTGCACAAATAGCAGGCATCAAGGATGCGAGAATCTTGCACCTCAACATCAAACACGAAAAAACCACATTGCAGCCAATGGCATGGTTACAAAATGGCCAAGTTGGGCGAGGCGATGCATTCACCTATGCCGATGAAGAACCGATAGAACAATACCCGGTGTTAATGCACTGCATTCAACATCACTTTCGCACGCAGGAAAAAATTTCGCCAACGCTGTTCGCATTATGGGTGCCGATTTGGTCGGACGATAAAGTCATCGCTTGCTTTGAAATCAAGCATCACAAGCAATTTTCACGTAAATTACTCGATTTGATCGAGGGCATGCTGGGGGTGTATCGTAATTTTATTAGTTTGCTTGAATATAGCGAAACCGATTCCCTGACGGGCCTATTCAATCGCAAAACTTTTGAAAAACACTTCACCAAAGCCCGCCTGGTTGCCACACCAATATGCGACACCCCAAGCGGTGCGCCAGAACGACGCCAGGAGGGTGACAAGCAAGAAGAACTACTGGATCAATGGCTGGCAGTGGTCGATATCGATTTTTTTAAGCGCATTAATGATAGCTTTGGCCACTTATATGGCGATGAAGTCTTGATTTTATTGGCGCACCTGATGAAAGCGTCATTTCGCTCACATGATCGTATCTTTCGCTTTGGCGGCGAAGAATTTGTGATCCTGATCAACAGCGTGACGCTATCGAATGTCAAACAAATTGTTGAGCGCTTTCGCAAAACCGTGGAAAACCACCGTTTCCCGCAAGTGGGGACGATTACGGTCAGCATTGGTTTTACCAGCTTTCATCCGGAAGATTCGCCCGTGGAAGTATTAGGCCATGCCGATCATGCGCTGTACTATGCGAAAAACCATGGGCGCAATCAAATTTGCCATTACGAACAATTGCTGGCCGAAGGATTATTAACACCGATCAACAATCTGGCCGTAAAGCCCATCGAATACTTTTAAGACACGTTCCACCCTGTTAATCGATCAAACGCATTTTGAACTGCCGCCCTTTGATTTTGCAAAAGCTCAATTTATCCAGTGCCTTTTGCGCAATCGAGCGCTCCAGCGCCACATAAGTCATAAATTCAAACACATTGATTTTACCGACTTGCTCTTTTTGCAAGCCAACATCACCGGTCAACGCGCCCAATAAATCACCGGGGCGCAGTTTATCTTTTTTGCCACCCATGATGCAAATACAACGCATGGGGGCTTGCAAGCCTGGTGCCTTGTTGGCATCGTCCGGATTGGTCGGATTGGTTGGCTTTAATTCGCTTAAATTTTTCCACCGCACGGGCGCGCCCTGGTAGTCTTCAATCAAACGCACCCATTTTTTCTCGCTCAACGTGGCCAAACTGAGAGCCAGCCCTTTTTCGCCGGCACGCCCGGTGCGACCAATGCGATGGATATGCACTTCGGTATCTTTGGAGACATCCACATTGATCACCGCGCCCAGGGTTTGAATATCCAAACCGCGCGCCGCCACATCGGTGGCCACCAGCACCGCGCAGCTTTGGTTGGCAAAGCGCACCAGAATTTCATCGCGCTCGCGTTGTTCCAAATCGCCATACAGGGCGAGCGCATCAATGCCTTGCGCTTGCAATTCATCGGTCAATTCGCGGCAATGGATTTTGGTATTGCAAAATGCCAGCGTCGAAGCCGGGCGATAATGCGCCAGCAAGCGCGCCACTGCCGCGTTGCGCTCATCGGGCGTGACCTGGAAAAACAATTGTTCGATATGGTTGGATGCGTGTTGCGATTCGACTTTGATTTCGGCTGGCTCAATCAAAAACCGGGCGCTGGCCTGGCGGATGTCGTCCGGGTAGGTGGCAGAAAACAACAAGGTTTGACGACGAGGTGAACAGGCGGCGACGATGCCGTAAATATCTTCATAAAACCCCATATCGACCATGCGGTCGGCTTCATCCAGCACCAGGGTTTGTACGGTTTTCAGGTTGATGCTGCCGCGTCCGATATGGTCCAGAATGCGCCCCGGCGTGCCCACCACGATGTGTGCGCCATGTTCCAGCGACGCCATTTGCGGACGCATCGCGGTGCCGCCGCACAGCGTGAGCACTTTGACGTTGTCGATGCAACGCGCCAGGCGGCGTAATTCGTTGGAAACCTGGTCGGCCAATTCACGGGTGGGGCAAATCACCAACGCCTGGATGGCGAAATAGCTGGGGTTGAGTTTGGCCAGGATACCCAGCGCAAACGCCGCAGTTTTACCGCTGCCGGTTTTAGCCTGGGCGATAAGATCGCGCTGTTGCAAAATAATCGGCAAGCTGGCGGCTTGAATCGCGGTCATTTCCAGATAACCGAGGCTGGCGAGGTTATCCAGCATGGGTTTGGACAGGGCGAGCGTATTGAAAGCAGTGGCAAAAGCAGCGGTAGCAGAAGTATCAGACATGTGGAGGCCAGTGGGTAAAACTATCATTGGAGCAAAAATCGAACCATATACACAATCGCGCTTTAAAAAACGCACTGCCCAGATTATACGCATGAATTGACGCTGGCAAACGCTTTACTTAAGCCGTACTTATGCCGACACCAGAGCAAAACGCGGCAGGGAAACCCCATCGACGACCACTTGTTCACAAAACATGGTCACGCTGCGGTGCCACAGATGGGGCCATGCGGTATCGTATAGTGGACGGTAAACCACAAATTCTTGTTCGGTTTCGCTGTCTTTGGACAAGCCGATGACGTAATACAGCTTGCCTTTGTAATGGCGGTAGACGCCGGGCACCACGGCACCGGGTGCTGCTTTGGTTTCTAACATGATTGGCACGCTCTATAATTAAAGGCCGGGGGCTGCGCATTGGCGCATTTAATCGGCTGAAGCGATTTCGCTACCGATCAATTTACTGCCGCATTCGGTCATGCAGTTATCCACCGCTACCGCCTTACCATCTGCCGTGACGGTGGCATGGCCGGAGACAATTTTGTTCACGCCATGTGGCTTGCCGCCGGGATACACCATCGGACACATGACTTGATCGCCGACACGGGCAATCGGTTTGCCATTCACATCACGCGTGGGCGAGCCGCTGATCACTTTGCCGCCATGGTCGGTACTGTCGCCGACGGTAATTATTTTTAAAGACATGGTTTATTCCTCTTGAAGCAATTTCAACAATTATACTGGCAAGATCAGGTTGCATTTTGATTC
>CAMBDR010000636.1 GCA_945864765.1 Janthinobacterium lividum
CGCACCCGTGGCTCCAGCGCGGCCACCAGTTTATCGGCGATATCGCCCACCGCCACGGCCACCGAAATGGCCATGCAACGCTCGCCAGCCGACCCGTAGGCGGCACCGATCAAGGCATCCACTGCTTGTTCCAGATTGGCGTCGGGCATCACCACCAAATGGTTTTTGGCACCGCCCAAGGCTTGTACCCGCTTGCCGCGTTGGGTGCCTTCGGTGTAGATGTATTCGGCGATGGGGGTGGAGCCAACGAAAGAAATCGCCTTCACGTCGGGGTGGTGCAACAAGCCATCGACGGCGACTTTATCGCCCTGCACCACATTGAAAACGCCATCGGGCAAACCAGCCTGATGCAATAAATCGGCAATCATCAGCGAGCATGAGGGGTCACGCTCGGAAGGCTTCAAAATAAAGGTGTTGCCGGTAGCAATGGCCAGCGGTGCCATCCACATTGGCACCATGAAGGGGAAGTTAAACGGGGTAATGCCGGCGGTAACGCCCAGCGGTTGACGCAAATTCCAGTTATCGATGCCGCCGCCAATATTGTCGGAAAACTGGGTTTTCAGCAATTGCGGCATGGCGCAGGCAAATTCGACGATTTCCAGACCACGCGTGACTTCGCCCTTGGCGTCGGAAAAGATCTTGCCATGCTCGCGATTAATGGTGGCGGCCAATTCGTCCTGGTGTTTTTCGATCAATTCCTTAAACTTGAACATGACGCGGGCGCGGCGCAGCGGTGCGGTTTCGGCCCAAGCCGGGAAGGCGGCTTGCGCGATGGCGACCGCCTGGTTGACTTCATCCAAACTGGCCAACTGTACTTGCGTAGCCACACTGCCGCTGGCGGGGTGAAATACATCTTGCGCCCGGCCACTGGTAGAGGCGACGCGTTTGCCGTTCAGATAGTGTCCGATACTTGGCGTGGATAAATTACTCATGGGATTCTTTCGAAGGTAAGGTCAGATAGGCGCTATTATAAACCTTTGCGCTGATCAAAAAGCGTTTCTCACCAGACTGGCGCATCAAGCGCATTTTGCACCGTTCGCACTTTGCTTAAATTAAACGGCCCAGCTTTTTTACAGAATGACCGCAATATTCACTTCCGGGCCATTTTTCACGATGTATCTGATCACGTCAAATATATTGCAAATATATTTAACCCAGCTTACAATACCGCATCCAACAGCAGCACCCAATTTACCCAATCACCCCAACCCAAAAAAACCTTTGCAGGAGATGCGAAATGAAGCAATTTACCCCATGGCGTGGTGTTTTCCCCGCTGTTACCACCCAATTTAACGCCGATGAATCGCTTAATTTTGGCGCAATGGAACAGCATTACGCGCTGCAACTGGCGGGCGGGGTGCATGGCCTGGTGGTGTGCGGCTCGCTGGGCGAAGCCAGCACCTTGTCCGACGCGGAAAAACTGCAAGTGGCCAAAGTGGCGCTGGACGTGGCGCAACACAAGGTGCCCGTGCTGGCCAATGTGTCCAACAGCCGCACCCTGGACGCCGAACGCTTTGCCGCCAATGCCGCCGAACTCGGGGTGCAAGGCTTGATGGTGATGCCATCGGTACTCTACGCCGCCGACGCCAAAGAAGCCAAAGACCATTTGCGCGCCGTCGCCAGGGCGGCCCAATTACCGATCATGGTGTATAACAACCCGGTCAGCTATAAAGTTGATCTGACCCCGGAAGACTTTCTCGATTTGGCCGATTGCGAATTCATCGTCGCCATCAAAGAATCCACCGACAATATCCGCCGCATTACCGATTTGCGCAATTGCGTTGGCCAGCGCTACCAATTATTCATGGGCGTGGATGATCTCTCCTTTGAAGGCCTGGCCGTCGGGGCCGATGGCTTGCTGGCCGGTCTATGCATCGCCTTCCCCAAAGAAACGGTGGCGCTTTACAATTTAATGCAAGCCGGACGCTGGCAAGAAGCGCTGAAACTGTATCAATGGTTTATGCCGCTGATGCATTTGGATGTCTCCAATAAACTGGTGCAAAACCTGAAACTGGTCTCCACCATGGTGGGGGTGGGGAGTGAATTGGTGCGCCGCCCACGTCAGCCATTGGCGGGTAAAGAACGCGAACGGGTCGCCATGATCGTGCAAAAAGCGCTGGATACGCGGCCTGATTTGAGCCTGCTTTAAAGATGATGCCCAAAGATGATTCCCATTAAGCCACCCGTAACCAAACAACGCGCCGCCGATATTGCCTACGACACCATCGAAAATTTGATCGTCACGCTGCAATTGCAACCGGGCGCGCCGATTGTTGAAGCGGACTTGATCGAATTAACCGGTCTGGGGCGCACGCCGCTTCGTGAAGCCCTGATGCGCATGTCCTCCAACGGTTTGATTCAACAATTGCCACGGCGTGGTTTAATTATCAGCGATATCCCCGCCGCCGAACACATGACCCTACTCGAAACCCGGCGCGTGCTGGAGCGCCTGATCGCCGCCAGCGCCGCGCGCCGCGCCACGCCCCCGGCACGCTGCGCTATTTTGGCTTGCGGCCAGGATATGGTGAACGCCGCCCAATTGAGTAATCTGGATCAATACATGCAAGCCGATCAGGCCCTCGATCATGTTATCCACCACGCCTGCCGCAATCCTTCGGCGGTGGCGGCGGTGGTGCCGCTGGTGATTCAATGCCGCCGCTTTTGGTATGCCTGGCAGCATGATGCCGATGTCGCACAAGGGGCGCAATTGCATATGGTCATGGCCCAAGCCATTGCAAACTGCCAGGAAGCCGCCGCCGTGCAGGCTGCCGATGGCCTGGTCGATTATTTGGAAGCACTCACGCGCCGGGTGATTCACAGCTAAATTCACAGCTAAATCCACAGCTAAATCCACAGCTAAATTCACGGCCAAGTACGAGAATAGACAACATGAACAGTATCTCGATTATTGATTCCCACACTGGCGGCGAGCCGACTCGCCTGATTCTGGATGGCGGCCCCGATCTGGGCAGCGGCCCCCTGGCGCAACGCCTGCGCCGCTTCGAGCAAGAATTTGATCACTTGCGCTCAGCCAGCGTGTGCGAGCCGCGCGGTTCGGATGTGATTGTCGGCGCGCTACTGGTGGAACCGCACGCACCCGATTGCAGCGCAGGCTTGCTATTTTTTAACAACACCGGTTATTTGGGCATGTGCGGCCATGGCTTGATTGGTTGCGTGGTGTCGCTGGCACATCTGGGCAAACTTGGCCTTGGCAAACACCGCATCGATACCCCGGTGGGGGTGGTAGAAGCCGAGTTGCATGATGCGCACAGCGTGACGATTTGGAATGTACCCGCGTACCGCTACCAAACCCGGGTGGCCGTCGAAGTGGCGGGCATAGGGCGGATTATGGGCGATATTGCCTGGGGCGGGAATTGGTTTTTTTTGGTCAGCCAGCACGGCCAGGAATTGCACATCAAAAACGCCACCGAACTGACCGATTTTTGTTGGCGCGTGTGCCAGGCCGTGGAGGCAGCGGGCTTGCGCGGGGCCAATGGTGCGATCATCGATCATGTAGAATTATTCGGCCCGCCCGATACCGATACCAATAACGAGACCGAGGCCCAGGCCGATAGCCGCAACTTTGTACTCTGCCCCGGCCGCGCTTACGACCGTTCGCCTTGCGGCACCGGCACCAGCGC
>CAMBDR010000637.1 GCA_945864765.1 Janthinobacterium lividum
CTCGCTGTTTTGCGCGACGAATTTGCGCTACCGCCCGATGTGATTTACCTGGACGGCAATTCTTTGGGCGCGCGCCCCAAGGTCGCCTTGGCGCGCGCCCAACAGGTGGTTGCCGATGAATGGGGCACGGATTTAATTCGAAGTTGGAATAAGGCAGGGTGGTTTGATATGCCGCTGCGTTTGGGCAATATGCTGGCCCCGTTAATCGGTGCGCAAGCCAATGAGGTGGTGGTGACGGATTCGACTTCCATCAATCTGTTTAAAGCCTTGGCTGCGGCGCTGCATTTACAAGCACGGCGCGAGCAAGCCAATGATACGGACAAGCAGCGCCGTGTTATTCGGAATGTGATTCGCCGTGTAATTGTGAGCGAGCGTAGTAATTTCCCGACTGATCTGTATATTGCGCAAGGCTTGAGCCAATGGCTGGATCAGGGTTATAGCCTGCGTTTGATCGATAGCCCGGAAGAATTGGCCAGTGCGGTGGATGAGCAAAGCGCCGTGTTGATGCTAACGGGCGTGAATTACCGTACCGGTTACCAGTACGATATGGCCGCCGTCACTGCCCATGCGCAAAGGCAAGGTGCGTGCATGATATGGGATTTGGCCCATTCTGCCGGGGCGGTGCCGGTTGATTTGACTGCCTGCCAAGCTGATTTTGCGGTCGGCTGCACCTATAAGTATTTGAACGGCGGCCCCGGTGCGCAAGCCTTTATTTGGGTGCCAACTCGCCATCAGGCAGCATTTGCGCATCCGCTCAGTGGTTGGTGGGGCCACGCCAAACCGTTTGAGATGTTGCCGGGCTTTGCGCCAGTCGAGGGTATTCGGCGCGCCCTGTGCGGCACCCAACCGATGGTGTCGCTGGCTTTGGTGGAGTGTGGTTTGGCGATATTTGCCAAAACCTCGATGCAGGCAATTCGCGCCAAATCACTGGCTTTGACCGATTTATTCATTCAATTGTTAGAGCAACGCTGTGCCAGCCACGGTTTGCAATTGGTGACCCCGCGTGAGCACGCGCGCCGTGGCAGCCAGGTCAGCGTGACCCACCCGCACGGCTATGCGGTGATGCAAGCGCTGATTGCGCGCGGTGTGATTGGTGACTATCGCGAGCCACAAATCATGCGCTTTGGTTTTACGCCCTTGTACACCCGCTTTGTCGATGTCTGGGATGCGGTCGATATCCTGACGCAGATTTTGGATAATCAAGCCTTTGATCGCCATGCGGCCAAAGATGCCGTAACCTGAAATGCCAACTAAAATCAAATAGAGAGCTTATAAAATGGAAGAAAAAAAAGAAAACGATGCAACCTGGCATGGCGCGAAAATGGATTTCAGCACAGCCATGAGTTATGGCGACTACTTGGCGCTGGATAAGATTTTGTCCGCCCAACATCCCTTATCACCGAATCACAATGAAATGCTGTTTATTGTACAACATCAAACCAGTGAATTATGGATGAAGTTGGTGTTGCATGAATTACATGCCGTGTGCGTACATATTCGCTCGGGTGATTTGTCTGCGGCCTTTAAAATGTTGGCCCGGGTTGCGCGCATTATGGATCAATTGGTTCATGCATGGGATGTGTTGGCCACCATGACGCCGCCGGAATACACGGCGATACGCCCTTATTTGGGCAATTCATCCGGGTTTCAGTCGGCCCAATATCGTGAAATTGAATTTATCCTGGGCAATAAAAATGCCAAAATGTTGAGTGTCCATGCGCCCGTGCCCGATGCATTTGCGCGCCTGGACGCGACTTTGCATGCCCCTTCGCTCTATGATGAAGCCATCATGCTCTTGCAGCGCCAAGGTTTTGCGATTGATCCGGCGCGCTTGAGCGGGGATAGGACCTTGCCAACCGTCGCCGACGAATCGGTCAAAGCGGCGTGGTTGGAAGTGTATCGCGATCCCAGCCGCTATTGGAATTTATATGAGTTAGCAGAGAAATTGGTGGATATGGAAACATCGTTTCGCATCTGGCGCTTCCGCCATGTGACCACGGTCGAACGAATTATTGGTTTTAAAATGGGCACCGGGGGGACGGCAGGCGTCAGTTATTTGAAAAATATGCTCTCGGTGGTGCTGTTCCCGGAATTATTGGCCTTACGCACCGAGCTTTAAGCGCCACCGTTTCCAAAGTGTACTGCCAATCCAGGCCGATAAAATCAATCCCGACAGGGCTTGCCAAAACCAATCACCCATCACCTTGGCCCCTTGGTGTTTGCCGTGAACCTGTTGTTCGGACTGTTGTAATTGCAAGGCCAGTTTTTGGATTTTTTCTTGCGCCTGGCTTTCCTGGCGGCGTGCTTCTTGTTGGAATTGCGCCAATTCTTGCTCGCGTTGTTGAATCAATTGCTCCGCGACTTGCCGCCCTTGTTCGGCATTTTGCAAAGCCTGAAGTGATATCGGGTTTGGGCGTGGCGTGACACTCGCTATCGGAGTGGCACCGTGTTCAACGGCAATGGTGCTCTTCGGATTGCTGTTATAAAGCGTTCCATCATCTTCCAGTTGCCAAATTTCACGGCCACGGCTTTGAATCAACCACTTAAGATCTTTAGGGAAATTTTTTGTATTTTCCTTATGCAATATGAAAAATACATGATCTGCTTCATCCTTGATCGGGATATCAAAATAAATGCCGAACCCATCTTTGCCTTTGGGCTGCAAAGGTTTGTCCCAGGTAATTTCGTGCCCCAGTTCCAAATGCTCGCCCCAAACATGTAAGCCCCAGCCATTGTAATCACTTGCCTGCCTGTTATAGTGAAGTCTTAGTATATTCGCTGGCAATGCGGCTGATACCGGCAAGGCGATGAAAAGAAAGAATAAGCAACAGGCACGCAACATTTGGGCACGCTCCAGGTTTCCAGGCAAGGTATGGCATCAGGATAGCATTGATTTCGAGGCTGGCAAGGTTTTCAGATTTCGCTAATGACGAACACTGCCCACTAAACCGCGACGGGTGCTTTGATGGCCGGGTGGAATTGATAATTCAAAAATTCAATATCATCAAAGCTGTAATCAAATAGTGATGCGGGTTGGCGCTTGAAGTGCAATTGTGGCAAGGGCAGGGGTTCTCGTTGCAATTGCAGGCTGACTTGTTCCATGTGGTTGCTATACAGATGGCAATCGCCCCCGGTCCAAATAAAATCGCCCACGCCCAAGCCGGTTTGTTGCGCCACCATATGCGTCAACAAGGCATACGATGCGATATTAAATGGCACGCCTAAAAAAATATCGGCACTGCGTTGGTATAACTGGCAGGACAATTTGCCATCAGCCACATAAAATTGGAATAATGCATGGCAAGGCGGTAGCTTCATTTGCTCGATATCGGCCACATTCCAGGCCGAGACGATCATGCGCCGGGAATCTGGCGTGTTGCGAATTTGATCGACTACCTGACTGATTTGATCGATATGTTGCCCATCCGGCTTGGGCCAATTACGCCATTGATAGCCATAAATCGGCCCGAGTTCACCCTGGCTATCGGCCCATTCATCCCAAATTGAAACACCGTTCTGCTTCAAATACGCAATATTGGTGGAGCCAGCCAAAAACCAGATTAATTCATGGACAATCGATTTAAGGTGTAGTTTTTTGGTGGTGAGCAAGGGAAACCCTTCGCTCAGCGCAAAGCGCAT
>CAMBDR010000638.1 GCA_945864765.1 Janthinobacterium lividum
TGATTGAATGGCTCTCCTCTGGCGCAGCACAAAACCTGTTTACGGATCTCGATTTCGAATTCCCCGCCAACCCAAAAGTAAAACCGGATGCTAAACTGGCCGCCTGGGGTGATTTCAAACAAAACCTGATCAATGTTACCAAGGCCGGCGAATTGCAAGTGGATGCGGTCAAATTGATGGATCGGGCTGGCTATAAATAATCTGCCCCGCAGCAAACTGCCAGCCAAGCCAGCCCAGCCAACTCAGCCAGGAACAAACCGTTAAGCCAGCCATGACGCCAACACAATCAACAACTTTGCAAGCACCATTGCCGCCCAGTGGATTGCCGCAGCTATGGCGTCGTTGGCGGCCTCAGGCTTTGCGCTGGCGTAGCGCAGCGTTTATCATTTCGCTGGTGACGCTCATTCCCTTGCTGGTGGTGCTCGCTTCGTTTTTAAGCCCGCAACCAGAAATTTGGCGGCATTTAAGCCACTATGTATTGCCGGACTTACTCATCAATACCGGCTGGCTGTTATTGGGTGTCGGTTTGGGCACGCTGTTACTGGGCGTGAGTTTGGGCTGGCTGGTCGCCGTGTGCGAATTTCCGGGGCGGCGCTTTTTTTCCTGGGCCTTGATGTTGCCGCTGGCCCTGCCCGCTTATGTCAGCGCCTTTGCCGCCATCGGCATTTTTGATTATACCGGCCCGCTGCAAACAGCCCTGCGCGCAGCAGGTTTTACCCATGGCCTGCCGCCAATTCGCTCACGCGGCGGGGTCATTCTGGTGTTAACCCTCGCGTTTTACCCCTATGTGTATTTATTGGCGCGCAATGCGTTTTTAAGCCAGGGGCGGCGTGCGCTGGAAGTGGGGCAAACGCTGGGTTTATCGCCCTGGGCCGGTTTTTTTAAAATCGCCCTGCCCACCGCACGCCCCTGGCTGTTTGGTGGGCTGCTATTGGTAATTATGGAAACCCTGGCCGATTTTGGCACCGTCTCGGTGTTTAATTACGATACCTTTACCACCGCCATCTATAAAGCCTGGTTTGGCATGTTTTCCATGGCCGCCGCCGCACAATTGGCCTCAATTCTGGTCATCATCGTCTTGCTGCTGGCACTGGCCGAACACGTTTGGCAGCGCGACCGACGCTATACCGCCGCGGGCAAATCGGCATTGCAGCGCTACCCGCTGACAGGTCAGCGCAAATGGGCGGCCTGCGCCTTTGCCAGCATGGTGCTGCTGCTGGCGTTTGCCTTACCGGTTGTGCAATTGCTGGCATGGTGTACGGAGGTGTTTGCCAATGATTTCGATAGCCGTTACCCCGGCTTTGTCTGGCATTCGATTTTACTCTCGGCCATGGCGGCCCTGTTGGTGGTGCTGTGCGCGCTGGTCCTGGCGCACACGCTGCGCATGACGCAGGACTGGCCCACCCGCCTGGGCACCCGCGTGGCCACGCTCGGCTACGCCATACCGGGCACGGTGTTGGCCGTGGGCGTATTCATTCCGGTGGCATGGCTGGACAATCAACTACTGCCGCTGTTACAACACTACCTTGGCATCAGCGTGAGCAGTGTTTTCCGTGGTACGCTGGCCGTCATGTTGCTGGCCTATCTGGCGCGCTTTTTGGCCGCTGGCTTTAACCCGATTGATAGCGCCATGCAACGCATTACCCGCAGCCAGCAAGAAGCCGCCCAAGGCATGGGCTATAGCGGCTGGCGCTTGTTTCGGGCTTTGCATTGGGGCATGTTGCGCGGTGGCTTACAAAGTGGCGCGCTGCTGGTGTTTGTGGATGTGATGAAAGAAATGCCCATCACCCTGATGACGCGCCCGTTTGGCTGGGACACCCTGGCCGTGCGGGTTTTTGAAATGACCTCCGAAGGCCAATGGGACCGCGCCGCCCTACCCGCCATGGCACTGCTGCTGGTGGGTTTAATACCGGTCATATTATTGAGCCGCCATGCGGAACACTAGCCAAATGAATCAAACCATGTCCTCTCCCATTCTCTGTTTGCAACATGTTAGCCACCACTATACTCGGCAAACTGGCCGGCAATCTGGCCAGCCAGGTGGCAGGCAAGCCATTTTGGCCGATCTCAGTTTCACGCTGGAAAAAGGCCGCATCGCCTGCTTGCTTGGCCCCTCCGGTTGCGGCAAAACCACGGCGCTCCGCTGCATCGCCGGGTTTGAGCCGGTCAGCGCGGGCAGCATTGAATTGGCGGGGCAGGTGGTGAGTAGCCCCGGCCATTTGGTGGCGGCACAAGAGCGCAAAATTGGCATGGTGTTTCAGGATTATGCGCTGTTTCCGCATCTCGATATTCGCGACAATATTGGTTTTGGCTTGCACCAATGGCATAAAACGCAGCGCCAGCAACGCATTACTGAAATGCTGGAAATAACCGGTTTAAGCGAGTTGGGCCTCGCTTACCCGCATCAACTATCCGGCGGCCAGCAACAAAGGGTGGCATTGGCGCGCGCACTGGCCCCCAAACCCGAGCTGTTATTACTGGACGAACCGTTTTCCAATCTCGATATCGATTTGCGCGAACGACTGGGGCTGGAAGTGCGCGCCATTTTAAAGCAACAAGCGACGACCGCGATTTTGGTCACGCATGATCAAAACGAAGCCTTTGCCATTGCCGATGAGATCGGTTTGCTACATCAAGGCCAAATCCAGCAATGGGATAGCCCCTATCAAATCTACCATGAGCCTGCCAACCGCTTTGTGGCCGATTTTATCGGTGAAGGCGTGTTCGTACCGGGGCGGGTTACGGGCCTCGCGCAAATTGAATTATTTCTGGGCACGGTCGATGCAGAATTACCGCCCGGTTGCAGGATCGGTGACAACCTCGATGTCTTGATCCGCCCGGATGATATTATCCACGACGACCACAGCCCAACGCTGGCCACGGTCTGCGCCAAGGCGTTTCGCGGTGCCGAGTTTTTATATTCGCTGCAATTGGAAAATGGCAATAAAGTGATGTCGCTGGTGCCCAGCCACCATAATCATGCACTGGGCGAAAAGGTAGGGATACGGCTGGAGATTGATCATGTGATTGCGTTTCGCTAAATTACACCCATCACGCCGTGATCGGTGTATAGTGCTGGCAACACGCCCCGCCCACCCACTTTTTTCAGCAATACCGATGAATTTTCTCTCTTTTGTGCGCCGCACCCTGCCCTTGGCACTCATCACTGCCACTTTTTTGTTGTCTACGCCGCTACAAGCCAAACCAAAAAAGAAAAAGCCCCAAAAACCCCAAAAGCCTGTCGCCGCCAGCGTCGATACCCAAGGCGAATTTGCCAATTTCATCCAATGGCAAGCAGTGGCCGACTTTATCGATGCCATGGTGACCAAGCACGGCTTTGACAAGGCGCAATTGCAAGCCACCTTGCGCCAGGCGCATTTTATCGATAGCGCCATCAAACTGATCAAACCGGCCCCGGCAGGATTCATCAAAAACTGGCATGCCTACCGCGCCCGCTCGATTGAACCGGTGCGCATTCGCAGCGGCGTGCAAGTTTGGAACCAATACGCCGAGGCCCTGGCCCGCGCCGAAAGCCAATACGGCGTACCCGCCGAAATTATTGTCGGCATTTTGGGCATTGAAACGGTGTACGGCAAAAATACCGGCCAATTTCGCGTCATGGACGTGATTACCACCCT
>CAMBDR010000639.1 GCA_945864765.1 Janthinobacterium lividum
TGCCACGCTTGTATGCCTTGGCCGCGCAATTGCACGACAAAGGGCTGCTGGTCGCCTGCCGCATGATCGAAGGCAACGCCAACTGGGGGGACTGCAATCTCTCCGAGGCAAGCCGGAATTTGAAGCAGGCATTGGCCGATTATGATCCGGCGCAGCATGGCAATACCCGTCATATCTTTGGTGTTGATTGTCGGGTCGGGACTTTGGCAACCTTGAGCAACATTACCCAGTTTGTGGAGGATGACGATGCGGCCGGACTGGAGTACGCGCTGGAGGCGGTGGCGTTTGCGCGCCAGATCAATCATATTCCGTCACTGTGGAGTACCTTGTGCTATTTGGCGCAGGTGCATCTGTTTGCGGGCAAACCCGATGATGCCTTGCCCGTCACCGCAGAACTGCAAGCGGTGACGCAGAAATACGGCATGGCCGCAGGTGTCAGGCTGGGCAAATTATTCCATTGTTGCGCGACGGGTGATTTGAACGGTGGCGATCAGCAGTTGGCTGAAATGGAGCAGGTCGGCTACATGGGCGGCATTGGCATGGCCAACCATTTTATGGCCAATATTGAAGTGCAAAACGGCCAGCATGAGGCCGCCTTGCGGCGCGTCAATACAGCCCTTGCGCGGGCACCCATCATTTCACCCTGGTTAAGGCCGGTATTGCTGGCGCAACGGGCGCAAATTTACGCCGGGCTGGCTAGCAGCGACCACGCCATGATGCGCGCTGATTTACTGGAGGCGATTGCGCTGGCACAAACCTCCGGCATGCAGCGCACGGTGCGAATAGCGCAGGCGCAATTGGGCGCGTTGGACGCGTTGGACGCGTTGCCTTGGTTGGTTGGCGCAAGCCAGACTGGTTGACCCAAAAGGAGTGTTTCATGCTGATTTCAGATGCACTGGCAGCGGAGATGACGCTGCATGGTTACCACTTGCTGCGGCTGTTGGGCAAAGGTGGTGCCGGCGCGGTGTTTGAGGCGCGCCAAAGCCGCACCGGGCAAAGCGTGGCGATTAAATTGCTGCGCCAGGACAGCGCCGTGCAACAGGCCAGCGATGCCCAGCGCAACCGACGCCTGGTAGAACGCTTCGAGCGCGAAACCCGGCTGTGCGCGCAACTGCATCATCCGCATATTGTCAGGCTGCTCGATAAAGGCCAGACCACGGCGACCGATCCTGACCATCCAGCGCAATTATTTGCCGTATTCGAGTACGTCCCCGGCGAAACCCTGAAAGACTTGCTGATCAAAAATGGCGCGTTAAGCGCCCTGATGGCGGGCGAACTGATGGGCCAGGTGCTGGATGCGCTGGTTGCCGCCCATGCGCAAGGCATCGTGCATCGCGATTTGAAACCGCAAAACATCATGGTCATGCGCACGGGTGCCCGCCTGAACGTGAAGGTGCTCGATTTTGGCATCGCCGCCTTTATTCCCGAGCACCAAAACGCCGATTACCGCAACCTGACCATCACGCAAGAGACCATGTGTTCGCCCTCTTACAGCGCGCCGGAACAATTGCGCGGCGAACCGCCAACCTTAAAGACCGACCTGTATGCCTGGGGTTTATTGTTCCTCGAATGCCTGACTGGCCGCCCCGCGATTGAAGGCTTTACGCTGGCCGAAATTTTTCATAAGCAATTAAGCGCCGCCGAGGTGCCGCTACCGCCAGGCCTGGTTGGCCATGCGCTGGCTGATCTGCTGCGCCGGGTCTTGCGCAAAAGCCCACAGGAGCGCGCCGGGGGTGCGGCCCTGTTGTATGAGGATTTCCGGCAAATCAATCTGGCCAATATCGTCGGCGACTTGCATGGGCATCTGCATAACTCATCCGAAGCGCCTGGCACCGCGCCAGAGGGTGCTGCGCTGACGCAACCGGCCACCACCGGCGGCTTTGGCTTGATCGATGAGCGGCAGCAGATCAGCGTGCTCGCTTGCACGCTGACGCTGGGGCCAATCACGCCGGGGGCCAATGAAACCGATCACGATGCGCTGGAAACGCTGCAACGCGATCAGTTAAACCATTGCATTGATACGGCGGCGCGTTACGGCGGCTATTTGGCCGGGTCGCTGGGCAACAGTTTGCTGTTTTATTACGGCTATCCGCAAGTGGCCGATACCGACGCCCGCCGCTGTGCGCGTAGCGCGCTCGAATTGATCGGGCAAGTGCGTCGCCGCAACCCGCTGCTGGCGCGCCAGCACGGTTGTGCGCTGGCCATCGGCATCGGCATTCATACCGGCATTGTACGGGTTCGGCAAGCGCATCTGCCAACCGGCCTGACACCGAATACCGCCTTGCAGTTGGCCCGCCTGGCAGAGACCGGCACGGTGCGGGTGAGCGCGCCGGCCTGCAAGCTGCTGGTGCAGTTTATGGAATTTGACAGTGGCGGCGCATGCATCGTCGAAGGGAGCGGCGAGACCCTGCCTTGGTCGGCGCTGGCGGGCGAGTATAGCGCCGAGGCCATGTCGTTCATGCGCGGTGGCATGGCAGGCAGCAGCCTGATCGGGCGCGTGCAGGAATTGGCCACGCTCAGCGCCGCATGGGATGCCGCCAGCGCCAAACGCGGCAGCGCGGTGTTGGTGCAGGGCGAGGCCGGCATCGGCAAGTCGCGCCTCTCCGGCGAAATCGGTTTGATGGCGCGCCGCCAAGGCGCTGTTAGCAAGGAATGCCGCTGCCTGCCGGAGTACCAGAACAATGCGCTGCATCCAATTTTGGAAATGATCAAAACGCATCTGCAACTGCACCAGAGCGGCGACGCGCAAGAAGGTCAGTTGGCAGACCCTGCGCAGCAACAGGCGGGCGCGCTGGCGCGCTTGTCTGATGCGCTGGCGCAGGCGGGCTGCGAGCTGGCGGCGGCCTTGCCGATTTTTTGCTCATGGCTGGCGCTGCCGATTCCGCAAGCCTGGCCGCTGCAGCAATTCACGCCCGCGCGGCAAAAAAAGATTTTGCTGGATGCCGTGCAAAGCCTGCTGCTGCACCTGTGCCATGAACGGCCTTTGCTGCTGCTGGTGGAAGACCTGCACTGGATCGACCAAACCAGTGTCGAACTGCTGACGCAATTGATCAACGCCCTGCCGTCCCATGCGCTGCTGGTGCTGATGACGGCGCGCCCCGGCTTTGTTGCGCCGTGGGCGGCTGAACAGGTGGCGGTGCTGCGCATCGACAAGCTGGCGCAGCCAGAGGCCGAGCAGCTTATCCGCAAAATACTGGGCGGCAAGCCGATCGCCCCGGCGGCGCTGTTGCAGTTGTGTGAGCGTACCGACGGCATCCCCCTGTTTGTCGAAGAACTGACGCGCATGTTACTGGAGAACAAGCTGCTAACCGAGCGCCAGGGCGTGTTTTGCCTGGATGAGCGCTTTGGCAGCAGCGATGTTCCGGTTACGCTACGCGACCTGCTCAGCGCGCGCCTGCAACGGCTGGGGCCAGCGCGCGACAGCGCACAACTGGCTTCTGCCATCGGGCGCGAGTTTGACTATAGCCTGCTGGCCGAGATTGCGCTGTGTGACACCGGCACGCTGCAAAACGACCTTGAGCAACTCACTGCTGCCGACCTGGTCATCCGCCAGCGCCGGGTTGCCGGCGACAGCTATATTTTCCGCCACGCCCTGCTGCGCGACGCCGCCTACGATTCGATGCCAAA
>CAMBDR010000640.1 GCA_945864765.1 Janthinobacterium lividum
GTCACCTGGATGAAACCATCCGCATCCAGCGCCAAACCGGTGTCACGCAACCATGCCGCGCCGCCCGCCCGCGTAACCCAGACGATTTCATCAGCCTCAATCACTTCCCCCCGCGCCGTTTGCAGCCGCCCCGGCATTACCTGCGTAACCGCTGCATGGCGGTGTACCCGCACTTGCCGCTCAGCCAGCACCGCATCAAACCAGCGCCGCACGCGCCGGTTGTGGGTAGGCAGACTATCGGCGCTGCTGGTACACAGATGAAACACCAGCTCATCCGGGTTGCGCCCCAGCTTGCGCAATTCATTACGCAAGCGAAATTGCATCGCCAACAGCAATTCCACCCCACCCGCGCCCGCGCCCACCACCGCCACCGTGGTGGTGCCGGGGTGCTGCTGCACGCGCGCCAGCAAGGCCAGCCAGCGCTGATTAAAACGGGTGATGGGTTTGACGGCGATGGCGTTCTCGCTCGCACCGGGTACGCCCTGCAACTGCGGGGTGGAGCCGATATTGATCGACAGCACATCGTAAGGCACGGGCGGGTGATTGCGGCATAGCACGTGGCGCGTCTCGCGATTGATGCCGATGACTTCATCGCGGTAACAACGCGCCCCCGCAAACACGGCCAAACGGCTTAAATCGATATGTACCGCATCATAATCATAGTGCCCCGCCACATAACCGGGCAACATGCCCGAGTAGGGGGTATGCATATCGGTACAAATCAGGGTGATGCGCACGCCGGGAATCGGGTGCATGCCAAAGCTTTTTAACACCCCGACGTGGCTGTGGCCGCCGCCGACCAGGACGATATCGCGCAAAATGGTGGTGTCAAGTGCTTGCATGGGGGCATGGCTTTCGAATAGGAATCCGCAGGGCGATTGGGTGCGCAAAAGTGCCCAGTGTACCGGGTTGCAGCCTGAATGATAGCATTGCCGGCGTGAATTTTTTTAAAGTCCACAGCCCACGCCTGCCTTCAGGCGAATCTCACCCCCCGGCTTATTTACACCTGCGTATTTTATCGGTCAGCATGGCCAAATCAAAACCCTGTTTCTGCGCGATTTTGTCATTGACTTCTTTTGCTGCGGCCTCAAAGCCAAACATGGTGGGATGCGCATAATCCGAATCCGTCTCACTTCTTGGAAACCTTTTCCGCAAGGACCACATGTCAATCACGGTCACTGACTCTTGCAGGTCGGCACGCGCAGCGATTGCCGCCATGCGCTTCTTTATTTCGGCCATGTGCGGGCCATAACCACGGGGCGCGGTTTTGGCATTGGCGTCGCTCGGTGTCAAAAAATAGCAATCCAATTTTTTGGCACCACAAATTTCCCTGACCTTTTGCAGCCGTGCCGGATAATTTTCAAACCAGCCCGGATACCCCAAAGGAATGCTCACCTGGTCGTCTTTCAAAATACTATTGAAATCGTTGGCACCAAACCAGATAATCACAATATCGGCAGGCAATTGTTTATCGCCTTCGGTCCGCTTCGGCTTTAATTCAAATTCGCTGATCAGGTGCGATAGCGCTTCCGGATAAAAAATCTTTTTCCTGGTTGCCCGGTCGGTCTCAAAGGGTTGAGCCAGTCCGGTATTGACTTTTGCGTTAGGAAACCATTCGGCGATATGCGACAAAGGGGTTTCATCGAGCAAATTTTTCCGGGTATCGCCAATCCACAACTTACCCAACGATTCTTGTAATAGCGCACCGAAAGAATCACCAAAAACCATGATTTTTCCACCGAAATTGGGGCCAGATGGCACCTTGCAGGCTTCGTGGGCCACATTGCTTCCCGCTTCAGGGGCTGGCGTAGCAGCAAGTAGCGGCTGGGTTGCCAGGCTCAATGCCAAGCTCAAGACAGCCATCAGCAGCAAGGATTGCATTCTTTGAAAATCGAAATACATGTCTCTCTCTTAAAAAAATGGACAATTGCCACATTGCAATAATAAACATATTTTGTGGATTACGAATGATAAATCATAAGCAAGGGAAATTCAAGCCTTTAAGACGGTTTTACAGGAAGGATCAATGAAGTGCCACGGTTTGCGTTGCCGCTGCAAAAGCGTGGCAGTGGTACGGGCACGGTGGTCAGCGGCAATAATGCCAAAAGAACCCCGGCGCAGTTTGATCTGGTGCGATAGGTGGGTTCCATGCCATCGAGGCTGTCGCAAAAGGCCATCGTCCGTAGCGTGCGCAATTCCCCTCCCCAGGAGGGGTGCCCGGAGGGCGGGGTGGTTGCCTTGCGCCCCTGATATGGGCTAGTCGTTGCTCATGCAAACCACCCCGTCCAGCTTCGCTGGCCACCCCTCCAGCGGAGGGGAATAACCCCATCACTCGTAGCGTGCGCTGTTTTATTGGGACAGCCATCTTTGAAAAGGTTGGTGCTTTTTTATGTGGCTTTTAGTGCGCGGAAAGTGCATTATAATTGCGCAATATGCTGAATATTTTTGGCTTTACAACGGTTTGAGGTGCATCATGCGTTCGGTGGATATTTTTGATGAAGACAAGGCTGCGCAAGCGGCAGCGTTTTTTTTGTTTCGCTCAGGTGGGGCCATGGAAATGGCGGTGCTCAAGTTAATGAAACTGTTGTATCTGGCAGAGCGCCGTTCGTTTGAGCTTTACAGCGAACCCATTATTGGTGACAGATTGGTTTCCATGCCGCATGGCCCGGTACTGTCACTCACTTTTAACCATATGAACGGCCAGCTTGAATCCAAACCGGGTGGCTGGGCCGCCTGGATTGGTGGCCGTAATGACTATAGGTTGGGCTTGGCTAAGGGGCGAAAGATTAGCTCGCCCGAGCAGGATTTATTGGCCTTGAGTGAAGTCGATTTGGAGATTTTGGAAGAAATCTGGCGTGATTTTGGCGCGATGTCGGCCTTTCAAATCCGTGACTATACCCATCAGCATTGCCCGGAATGGCGTGATCCGAATGGGTCAATGATACCGATGACGTTTGGGGATTTGTTTGAGGCACTGGAATTTTCTGATGCGCGTGCGCGCGAGTCGCTGGCGCAGTTGGAAGAGCGCGGTGGTTTGGCTTATCGACTGGCACAACCTGTGGCACCAGTATGTGCCATGGCTGCTGCATAACGATTTGTGCTAAGGGTGATATAAATCCTACTTTTTCAGTGCAAATTGGCGAATCTTATTTTTGTACTGAAAAATGCCCTACATTGATTGCGGCCTGCTCAGTTATTCATTTTTCGTTGGTTCAGGATTGGGTTGGTCGGTAAGCGCTTGCTGCTTGACCTGTGCCAGCAATTCGTCGATGGTGGTTTGCAATTCGGCCAGATCGGTGCCGCGCTGGCGCAGCCAGCTTGCCAGTGGGGCAAAGGCGGGGGCAAGCAGCAGGTCGGCGAGGTGTGGGATGGGTAGTTCGGTTTGGCTGGCGTGGGCGCGGCGGAAAAGGATGGCGTAGTTGCGCAGCGTGATTTGCAGGTCTTGGTGCAAGCCGCTGACGAGCCGGAGTGTTTTATTGGGACAGCCATCATTCAGGCGATGGCTGCACCGTGTTACTGCTTCCTGCAAAACCGTCTTAAAGGCTTGTTTTTCCCTTGCTTATGATTTATCATTCGTAATCCACAAAATATGTTTATTATTGCAATG
>CAMBDR010000641.1 GCA_945864765.1 Janthinobacterium lividum
CAAACCCCGGCACCCGTTCGACCCACCACAACGCCCGTGGTAGTCGCCCCTGCCAAGGTGGTGCGCCCGGTTAAAATTGGCCTGGTGCTGGGTGGCGGTGCCGCACGTGGTTTTGCCCATATTGGCGTGATTAAAGTGTTGGAAGCGCAAGGCATTGTGCCCGATATCGTGGTGGGCACCAGTGCTGGCAGTGTGGTAGGGGCCTTGTACGCAGCCGGAAACAATGGTTTCGCACTGCAAAAAATGGCCATTGAAATGGATGAAGCGGGCATTACCGATTGGACCGTGCCATTTTTTGCCAAAGCCTCGGGCGTTTTAAAAGGCGAAGCCCTGCAAAACTATGTGAATAAAGCGGTGGGGCAGGTGCCAATCGAAAAAATGAAGCTGCCCTTTGGTGCGGTGGCCACCAACTTGCAATCCGGTGCCCCCATTTTATTCAGGCGCGGCAATACCGGTATTGCAGTACGCGCCTCATCTTCGGTGCCGGGCGTATTCCAACCCACTAAAATTGGTGAGCAAAATTACGTCGATGGTGGTCTGGTTTCTCCGGTACCCGTGCAATTTGCCCGTGAAATGGGCGCGGATTTTGTGATCGCCGTCAATATTTCAGTTCACCCTGAAGTTCAAGCCACCTCCAGCTCACTCGAAGTATTGTTACAAACCTTTGCTATTATGGGGCAAAGCATCAATGCGCACGAGTTGAAAAATGCCGATATTGTTATTTCGCCGGATTTGGCTAAAATGAAGGCGAACGATTTCCAGGGGAGAAATCTGGCCATTTTGGCGGGGGAACAGGCGGCCAATGGGGCCATGTCCAGCATCAAACAAAAATTGAAGGCACGGCGTGAACAATAGAAGTGGTGGCTAATGGGTGGATTTTTGTTGTGATGCAGCATGAAGTTGTTGCTTTTGACGCAGTTGGGCAAAAAATAACACAGTTAATTGCATGGTTTCTGCGTTTTTTGAGGACGTAATTAAAAAAATGGGGTATCTTTACCATTGGCGATAGAAATTCAATTGCTCGTTGTTGGTATCAACCGGGCAATCATCGCGGCATTTAGAATTATTTGAGAAATGTTGCCCCAATATAACTTTTAATGTAAATAAAATATTCTTCACATGGAAATCTCTACTTCACTTATTCTTATGCAGCCGGGCATGTATATATTGCGGCACCCTAAAACCGGGGCGGACGCTTTGACGGTATCTCGTGGCCCCAATGGCAGCGGAAAAATGGAAGTGTTGGGAACGCCGCGCACTCAGGGGGCGGTGCTGCGGGATGGTGCAGATTGTTTGGCCTTGCTCATTACCGAAGGCCCGGTAGAAATCCTGGTGGCTGGCTTTATTGTGCAAGCCGGGGTTGCACCTGTTATTAAAATCGATCAAATTGCGCTTGACGCAGTGGCGGGTTCGACTCATTCGGCCAATGTGGTGGATGCCGCCAAGCCTATTGAAATACCTGCAACAGGCATCTCCATTATCGGTCATGTGGAAAAAAAGGGCGATGTCGTCGCCGTTTCCGGCCAAACCCTGGGTGACCCGCACAGTGCGAGCCGGGTTGAAGGCTTTCAAATCATGTGGCCAGATCGTCCTGAAGGGGTTGATCTGGCCTATAGCATTGCAGTAGAAGGTGTGGGAGCCATGCCTTTAACCAAATCCGGTAATTTTTGTGGGACACGAGGTGAAGCCAAGCGCATTACGGAAGTGACGTTTGCGCTGGTTGGCCCGAATGCCGCTAAATTTGAGCTTGAAGGCTCGGCCTATTTTTCTGGCGGTTTTGCTCTGCCTGTAGCCTCGGGCATGCCATTGGGCGGCCCCAGCGGGGTGGAGCATTTAACCGCGCTCAGTTTGCGCGCTGCACCCAAGAGTGCAGGTAAAGCAGCTAATCCATGGAATGAATCAAGTCGGACCAAGGTTTTTAAAGCGAAAGAAGTGGTAGTTGAAAAAAGTAAGGTAGGCGGTGAGAGTAAAAAAGCTGGCACTCGAACGGCAAAAAAAGTAACTTAGTACGCTGCGAAGTTTGCAGTGCTTGAAATTGCTCTTGGCGATATTCCCAGCCCCTGAATGAGCGTTTTAGATAGGAGAAACAATTATGTATGATTCAGCTGTAGATACGGCAACGGACGCGTTGCAGGATTCGAACCCGACGGTGTTTTCGGATGCGACCATTGCCAATATTTTGGCTTTGACCACCAAAACCGGTGACACCATGGTGAATTTTTCAACCGATGTTAGGCCTAATGCGAGCGGCAATGTCACGGTGGGTGCAGGTGCAGAAGTGGTGTTGGTTGCGCCAAACGCCTTCAAAGTGACTGCCAATCTGACTAACACCAATGCACCTGTGGTTGTGTTCCAGGGCCGTGGCGGTGTGATTTCCACGATTAATGATGGTGTAACGACGCCTTCCAGCGATCAAAGCCATGTTGATCGTGTGGTGGTGGGTAGTGCCGGTAATGACAAGATTATCGTTGCCGATGCTAAAAATACCAGCATCATTTTGGGTAGCGGTGATAGCTCGGTGCAAGCGGGTGGCGGTGTTGATACGGTTCAAGCTGGCTTGGGCAATAGCACCATCACCGGTGGCAGTGGTGACTATGCAGTGGTCAAGTTGGCTGGTAATGCGACCAACTACACGGTCACGGCAAATAATGGCCATGCCATCGTCACGGACATGACCACGGGCAAAACCACCGATATTTCCAAAATCCAATATGTTCAACTGGATAATGGCAATGCGCTGGTATTTGCCAAGAACTCGGTTGAAGGTCAGGTTGCTACCTTGTATCACACCGCATTTGGGCGTGCTGCCGATGCTGGCGGTTTGGATTACTGGTTCGATTTGGTAAAAGGCGGCGCTACGCTGAAACAGGTTGCCACTGCCTTTGTGAATTCCAGCGAGTTCGGGACCGCGCATCCAGGTACTGAGACTAATACGGCCTTTGTCCAAAGTCTGTATCAAAATACCTTTAATCGTGCTGGTGAAGAATCAGGTGTGGCTTTCTGGTTGGATCAGTTGGCCAATGGTAAAACCAAAGCCGATTTGGTGAATGATTTTGCTGTCATTGCAATCCAAAACGTCACGCATACCGCTCCAAACGCGGAAGCGCAGGTTGTGGGTTCGGTAATGGTCATTCAAAATATCATTTAAAGTTTTTTGCATGAAGCATGTCGAGGGGGCTACGGCCCCCTTTCCTTTTTACTCGTGGTGTGGGTCTGCCCAACGGCAGGAAGCCTTGCTCAGTCACGCGCTCACTGCATTGCAGGCGGGTTGGTATGCTGACGCCCTGTGGGCGGTGGAGGCGGTGTGCCGTCATGGCCGAAAATCCAGCTTACCCGCCATCTTACGTGCCAAGCTGCTACAGGTTTGTCAGCCATCCTTGGCGGCCAAAGCGTGGTATCAGGCTTGGATGCGTGACCCGGAAGAGGCGAATTTGCAAGACGCCTTGTTAGGCTATTGGCTGCAAATACAGGCGCATCAAAAAGTGCTGGAATTGGGGGCAGTGTTGTTGCCGGGGCGCTGTCAAGGTGGTAATGAAGCGTCATTGCAGGGCTTGCTGCAACAAGCGGGTGCTGGCACCATCGCTGCCTGCTGGTTGGATGATGAG
>CAMBDR010000642.1 GCA_945864765.1 Janthinobacterium lividum
ACAGCGGATTGGTTTGATCCATAAACTGCGACAATTGCGACGAACCGAAAAATTCGCGGATCGCTGCCGAAATCGGCTTGGAATTGATCAAATCATGCGGCATCAGGTTATCGGTTTCAGCCTGACCCAAGCGTTCCTTGACGGCACGCTCAACCCGCACTAAACCGGCACGGAATTGGTTTTCCGCCAATTCCCCCACGCAACGCACGCGGCGATTGCCCAAGTGATCAATATCATCGACTTCGCCGCGACCATTGCGCAGTTCCACCAAAATCTTGATCACAGCCAAAACGTCTTCATCCGACAAAGTCATCGAACCGAGCAATTCATCACGCCCGATACGGCGGTTGAACTTCATCCGGCCCACGGCCGATAAATCGTAACGATCTTCGCTGTAGAACAAACCGTTGAACAAGGCTTCCACCGATTCTTCGGTAGGCGGTTCACCAGGGCGCATCATACGGTAAATGGCGATTTTGGCCGCCATTTGATCGGCGGTGTCGTCCATGCGCAAGGTTTGCGAGATATACGCGCCTTGATCCAAATCATTGGTGTACAAGGTTTGGATATCGACCACGCGTGCTTCACGCAAGCGCGCCAACACTTCTTCGGTCAACTCGTCATTGGCGTTCGCCACCACTTCACCGGTGTTGGGATCCACCATATTGGTCGCCAATACGCGGCCCAATAAATAGTCTTCCGGCACCGAGATATAGCTGATCCCCGCGTTTTGAATATCACGCACATTGCGCGCATTGATACGCTTGTCTTTGGAGACGATGACTTTACCTTCTTTGTCGGTAATGTCAAAACGTGCCACTTCACCACGCAAACGCTCGGCGATAAATTGCATTTCCGCGCCATCGGAACGGAGCGTGAAATTATCAAATACAAAGAAGTTGGCCAGAATTTGCTCATGCGACATACCAATCGCTTTCAGCAAAATCGTCACCGGCATCTTGCGCCGACGATCCACCCGGAAAAACAGGATGTCTTTCGGATCGAATTCAAAATCGAGCCAGGAGCCGCGATAAGGAATAATCCGCGCCGAGAACAGCAGCTTGCCCGAGGAATGGGTCTTGCCGCGATCATGTTCAAAAAACACACCGGGTGAGCGGTGCAATTGTGAAACAATCACACGTTCTGTACCATTTACCACAAAAGAACCGGTGCTCGTCATCAAGGGCAATTCGCCCATATAGACTTCTTGTTCTTTCATTTCCTTGACCACAGGCTTGGTTGGCGATTCTTTATCCAAAATCACCAAACGTACCTTGGCACGCAAAGGCGATGCGAAAGTGAGGCCACGCTGTTGACATTCTTTCACGTCAAACGGCGGGTCTCCTAACACATAGGATAAAAATTCGAGTCGCGCAAAACCATTATGCGATACGATAGGAAAGATGGAAGTAAATGCCGACTGTAAACCCTCGCTTTTACGCGCTGACGTTGCTTTGTCAGCTTGTAAAAAAGTCTCGTAAGACTCTAACTGGGTCGCCAGAAGGAACGGAACGTGGTGAACGTTGGCGCGCTTCGCGAACGATTTGCGGATACGCTTCTTCTCAGTAAATGAGTAGTGCATGAACACTCCGTGAGTGGCAGGAAGGATAGAAAATTCAGGGTTCGTTTTTTGCATCTTTTTTTACAAGTAATTTAATAAATCATTGAAAAACCATGCCGAAAACAAGACCTCAAGTTTCTGCCCTCCGAGGTTAATCGCAAGAAACAGACGACAAAACAGCCAAAGCCGGGTTCCCTCTCACGAGAAGAACGCCGTGCTTTGGCTTATGGGCCAAACAGCCGCCCAATATACACCAATTACTTGATTTCGGCTTTCGCGCCAGCATCTTCCAATTTTTTCTTGGCAGCATCTGCGTCAGCTTTTGAAACACCTTCTTTAACTGCTTTTGGTGCGCCATCAACCAGATCTTTGGCTTCTTTCAAGCCCAAACCAGTGATTTCACGCACGGCTTTAATCACTTGCACTTTGTTCGCGCCGAAATCAGCCAACATCACGGTGAATTCAGTTTGTTCTTCAACCACAGCGGCTGGGCCGGCAGCAGCAGGGCCAGACGACATGGCTGCAGCGGATACGCCAAATTTTTCTTCAAATGCTTTAACCAGATCGTGCAGATCCATAACCGACATTGCACCAACTGCTTCTAAGATATCATCTTTGCTAATTGCCATTTAAAACTCCTGTTGTCACTTGCGATTTGGATTTTCCCAATACACAAAGCGACGAAAATGATTTAATAATTACACCGATTAGTACTAACTCAAAAAGACCGCACCGCAAGCGATGCGCAGCCCAAGCTTACGCTTCGACTGGTGCTTCAGCCGCAGCTTCAGCCGCAACTGGTGCTTCTTTTTGGGCTGCCAAAGCAGCCAAACCACGTGCAAATGCGGAAACCGGTGCTTGCATGATACCCATTAACTGGGCCAACAAGACTTCACGGCTTGGAATGCTTGCCAACGCTGCTACACCGGCTTTATCCAGTGATTTACCAGCGTAGTTACCACCACGAATAACCAGTTTGTCGTTGGTTTTAGCAAAGTCAGAAATGACTTTTGCTGCTGCAACGGCATCGGCTGAAATTGAATAAATCAACGGGCCGGTCATTTCGGTAGCAAGGCCTGCAAACACAGTGCCTTCGACGGAGCGACGCGCGAGTGTATTTTTCAACACACGCAGGTACACGCCTTGAGCACGCGCTTTTGCACGGAGTTGTGTCAAGTGACTAACCTGGATGCCACGGTATTCGGCCACGACGATAGTTTGCGCTGTTGCAACTTGCGCAGTTACTTCGGCTACGACGGCCTTTTTGCCATTCAGATCGAGACTCACAGTCAACCTCCATAATTGATATCAGACAACATGTCAGACATCGTTTCGAACACGGCGTCCGAAGTTTGGAGTTCAAAACTGGTAGCAAACACCACCGGCACTGAAACTACAAAACTTGTTCGGGCACACCATCTGCGTTGGGAATAGTTTTGCAACTACGGTTTAACTTTGTCGCCTGCTTGCTGCGACGCCGCCCAACGGTCTTTGATTGTCTGCATTGGTTTGCACCAACACAGCCCAAAGAGTTGCTGGCGGCAAGCATCTTGCCACCAGACTTGATTCTATTAAGCCGCCAGACTGGCTTGATCCAAACGCACGCCTGCGCCCATGGTGGACGAGATCGCAACGCGGCGCAGATACACGCCCTTGCTGGATGCCGGTTTGGCTTTGTTCAAGGCTTCGATCAGGGCAACCAGATTCGACTTCAAGGCTTCATCGGTGAACGATTTACGGCCAATCGTGGCGTGGATAATGCCCGATTTGTCGGTACGGTATTGCACTTGACCTGCTTTGGCATTTTTCACGGCGGTCGCCACGTCAGGGGTAACCGTGCCCACTTTGGGGTTTGGCATCAATCCACGTGGGCCCAGGATTTGACCCAGGGTACCAACGATACGCATGGTGTCAGGCGAGGCAATGACGATATCAAAAGGCATATCGCCCGCTTTGATACGCTCAGCCAAGTCTTCCATACCCACCACATCGGCACCGGCGGCTTTGGCAGCTTCGGCTTTGTCACCAGCCGCAAACACGGCA
>CAMBDR010000643.1 GCA_945864765.1 Janthinobacterium lividum
CCAGCGTAATTTCCGGCAAACTGGCTGAACGGGTGCCCGCCTCAGGGGGGTTATTTTGCGCCCGCCAGGCAAACACCAACGAAAACTTGGTGTTGTCAGTTTGATTGCGCCCCGCCGCATGGAATAAATTGCTATGAAACAGCAGCAAATCGCCCTGGCGCAAAGGCACAGGCTGGGCTTGCGCCAACAAACTTTGGTTTTGCGCCAGATCGGTACGCAAAAACTGCCGTTCGTCAAATTGTTCCTGGTTGGTTTTAATTTGATGTGAGCCGGGAATGACCAACAGACAACCGTTTTCCGGCGCTTCATCGCGCAAGGCCAGCCAACTGGAAACCAATTCGGCACGCTGAAAATGCCAATAGCGGCTATCGCGGTGCCAACTGGTGGCGGTGGAATATTGCGGCTGCTTGGTCATGATGCAATTGTGATGCGCTTGCGTCAGCAAAACATCTGCGCCCAGCAATTGCTGCAAAACCTGCACCAGCGCCGGGGCCGTGGTCCAGGCCGCCAGCATGGGCGCGCGCGCATAGGCATGCAACAGGCGGCGCACCGTTTGCCCACCTTCTGCATGGCGCGATTCGGGCGCGCCCGGATAACCCGTATCGGCTTCATATTCCATCGGCCCAGTATGTTGCGCCAAATGCTGCTGCGCCAGCGCAATCACCTCTTCACAAAATTGCGGGGTGGCAAACCGGGGTAACACTAAAAAACCTTGGCGATGAAATTGCTCGATGGCAGAGGGCTGGCTCATGAATAAAATAAAAATGATTTTGGGAAACAGTATTGTGCCATGTTTATGGGACGGGTGCAGCATGTTCTTGCTTGCTGCGGGTAAATTCTTTGGCTTGTCTGCCAATGATTGGGTTCGATCAGATTTGTTGTACTTCAATCTCACATCACGCCTATAAATTGAGGCTTTTCGTCTTCCCGGCAAATCTTCGTTGACATCAGGCATGATCCAATTTATCTTCGTCATACTATCCTATCGGCTATCTTGAAAAGAAACAATTATGGAGAACGGCAATTCGGGGGTGACACTGGAAAACGTGGTCAAGGTCTACGATGGCGGGGTGCAAGTCATTCA
The DNA here is from genome assembly GCA_945864765.1 of Janthinobacterium lividum. GTDB lineage: Bacteria > Pseudomonadota > Gammaproteobacteria > Burkholderiales > Burkholderiaceae_D > CAMBDR01. The sequence continues at coordinate 1,085 of CAMBDR010000643.1, forward strand.
TGGCGTGAACCTGGAAATCGGGCGCGGTGAGTTTGTGGTGTTTGTCGGGCCTTCGGGTTGCGGCAAATCAACCCTGATGCGCATGGTGGCCGGCCTGGAAAGTGTTTCCGGCGGCACGATTTCGATTGAAGGGCGGGTGGTCAACGACCTGCCGCCGCGTGAGCGTGATATTGGCATGGTGTTTCAAGACTATGCGCTGTATCCGCATAAAACCGTGTTCGATAATTTGGCCTTTGGCTTGAAGCTGCGCAAAACCCCGGCGGCTGAAATCGACACACGGGTGCGCGCTACCGCTGCGATTTTAAAAATTGATCACCTGCTGGAGCGCAAACCGCGTGCGCTCTCCGGCGGTCAACGCCAGCGCGTGGCCATGGGGCGTGCCATTGTGCGTAATGCAAAATTATTTTTGTTTGATGAACCTTTATCCAATCTTGACGCCTTGTTGCGCGCCGAAATGCGCACCGAAATCAAAAAATTGCATCAACGCGTCAAAGCCACCACTATTTATGTCACCCACGATCAGGTCGAAGCCATGACCCTGGCCGAACGCATCGTAGTGCTCTCGGCCGGGCGCATCATGCAAGTGGGTACGCCTGAGCAAATTTATCATCATCCGGTGTCCAAATTTGTGGCCGGTTTTACCGGTTCGCCACCGATGAATTTTTTACCTGCCGTGCTGGATGGGGCGGCGGGCAACGCGTGCATCAAATTGGGCCAGGCGAGTTTGCCGCTGCCCGCCGCGCTGGCTGGCAAATTGGGCCAAAGCACAGGCCAGGCGCTGGAGTTGGCGTTGGAGTTGGGGATACGGCCCGAAGATATTTGGCTTGATGCCAAACCAGCCAATGCGGCGGATCCGGCTAACCGCGCCGCGCTCAAGGTTTCAGTAGTGGTGGTAGAACCGCTGGGCGCAGAAACCCTGGTGACCTTGCAGTGCGACACGGGGGAAATGGTGGCGCGCATGCCGCCCAATGTGCGCTTTGCACCGGGGACGGAAATGACCGTTTATTTCGATCTGGACAAATTGCATTTGTTCGACCCGGCCAGCGGCATGGCGCTCAATGCCACGTCTACAGCATGAAGGGGGGCGCGATGCAGATATTTCAGCGCACCGCTGCCGGACTTGGCATACGCCTGGGCTGCTTGTTGCTCGGGGTGGCATTCTTGACTTTGCCCGTCGCTGCCCAGGCCGAAAACCGGGTGCGGGTGTTTGTCGGCTCGCAGGCACGGCCCGAATTAATGCGCGAAATCTTTGCCATGTATATGCAGCAAACACCCGGCGTCAAGGTGGAAATTGAAACCGGCGGTGCAACCTCGGAGCTGCAATCGCGCTACCTGAACATGATGCTCAGCGCCAGCGACAGCCATCTGGACGTATTTTTAATCGACATCGTGCGCCCCTCGCAATACGCCGCCGCCGGTTGGCTGGAGCCACTGGACAGCTACCTCGGCAGCGGACGCGACAGCATGGTCGATGCCTGGTTACCGGCCTACCGCCGTGCCAACATCATCAACGGTAAGCTGGTGGCACTGCCCGCGTTTGCCGATGCCCAATTTCTCTACTACCGCAAAGATTTGTTGGCCAAGTATAAACTGGCCCCACCCACCACCTGGGATGCCTTGGCCACCAGCGCCAAAACCGTGCTGGACGGCGAGCGCGACCCGCAACTGCAAGGCTTGAGCTTTCAGGGTAAAGCGATTGAAGCGGCAGTTTGTACCTTTTTGGTGCCTTACTGGAGCCAGGGTGGCTCGATTGGGGAGGACGGGAAATTTGGCCTGGAACCCGCCAAAGCCGAAGCGGGTTTGGCGATGTGGTTGAATTTGTTGCAGCAAGGCGTGGTGAAAAAAAATATCGCCGAAGTGGCTACCGATGATACGCGTAAAGAATTTATGGCGGGCAAAGCTTTGTTTGCCGTCAACTTTGGCTATGCCTGGAATCATTTCCAAAAAAATCCCGATTCCAAAGTGCGTGATTTGACCGGTGTGGTCGCCCTGCCCGTGATGAAGGGCGGCGTTTCCGCCAGTTGCCTGGGGGGCTGGCAGTGGGGTGTTTCCAAATTCTCAAATAACAAGGCTGAAGCGGTGAAGCTGATACGCTGGATGTCCAGCCCGCAGGTGGCGAAAATACTCGCCATCAAAGGCTCCAACCTGCCGATTTTTGCTTCCGTGTATGCCGACCCCGAAGTGCTGGCCGCCAACCCCTTCTTTGCTGCCGCGCTGCCTGCGGTGCTGGGGGCCAGAGCGCGTCCGGTGACGCCGGAATACCGCGCCGTGTCGGATGCCTTGCGGGTCAATACCAGTGCGGTGCTGGCCGGGGCCAAAACCCCGCAGGCAGCGGTAGAGGATATTCAGGCGCGCTTTGCCCGCATTAACAGGTAAGTGTACCTGTGTAGTTAATTTGAGAAACGATAACCATCCACCGTCATTCCCGCGCAGGCGGGAATCCAGTCAGCCGTAGAGGAGCCAAACATGCAGCAGCGTCGTTTTTATCAGCGTCTGGTTGACCCAAGTGAAACCACCC
>CAMBDR010000644.1 GCA_945864765.1 Janthinobacterium lividum
AAGATACCCGCAGCGAAATGGTCAACACGGGGTGTGATTTAAATGAAGTCTGGTCTTTGCTGTATGAATTGCGCGATATCGACAAAGCCCTGCGCGAGAGCGACAGCTTCGCTTCCATGCGTGAGGTGATCGGCAATAGCCTCATCAAATTCGGCTACGACGGCTTTTGGCTGGCCCTGTATGACAACCCCGAATCAAGCGGCCCGATGGCTAGCATGCAGATGTTTTTGAGCAAGCAACCGGGCCAGCCAGTGCCGGACAGCGAGCCGACCCCGCCCTTTCTGGTGGGCGAATTATTTGCCCGGGAGCTGGCCAATTTATCTGACCAGAGCGATTTGCTGGTGCTGGAAGCATTGCATTTTCGTGATGAATTGCTCGGTTGCCTGCTGTTTGCCACGCCGCAACAACGAAGCCATGTCACCAGCAGTTTGCGGGCCAGAATCAGCGGGGCATTGAAACGGCTGCGCTTGCTGGAAGAGCGCAAGCTGGCAGAAAGGCGTTTGATTCATGCCGAAAAAATGACGGCGCTGGGCAATCTGGTGGGCGGGGTGGCGCATGAAATCAATACCCCGCTTGGCGTGGCGATTATGAGTACCAGTTTTTTGCAAGAGCAAATCGCGGCATTGGCGCAAAAAATTGCCCAGGGCACGGCCACCCGCACCGATCTGGAGACATTTCTGACGACGCTTGCCAGCAGTGACGAGTTAATCCACACCAATCTGACGCGCGCCTCGGATTTGGTGAGCAGCTTTAAAAAAGTCTCGGTCGATCAAACCAGCGAACAACGCCGCCCATTTGAGGTGAAAGAATACATCGCCGATGTGTTGCTGAATCTGGCGTTTTTATGGAAAAATTCCGCCATCGAAGTCACGCTGGAAGGGGGCGAGCACGCCATCATCGATTCCTGGCCGGGCGCGCTGGCGCAAGTGTTGACCAATCTGATTCACAATTCACTCATACACGGTTTTGCCCAGGGTGGCCCTGGGCATATCCGGATCGGCGTTGCCACGCGTCTGGAAGGGGTATTGGTATGGTGTGCCGATAACGGCTGCGGTATTCCACCTGCGGATCAAACCAATATCTTTGCGCCCTTTTTTACCACTCAACGCGGCAAAGGCGGCACGGGCCTGGGTTTGCACATCGTTTTTAACACCGTCCACCAGTTACTCGGTGGGCAAATTAGTTTTACCAGCACTCTCGGTCAAGGCACCCGTTTTGAGATGATATTGCCCTGCCAAACCTGGTTGAAAAATAACCCGCAGAATAACCCGCAGAATAACCCGCCAGCCTCATGAAAACCATCGGCCTCCTACTTACCTCCAGCGGTGATATTTTTGAGCGCGATATCATCAAGGGTGCCTGCAGCGCACTGGCGGGCAAGCCTTACCGCTTGCTTTGCATAGTCGGCGGTAACGTCGATTTGCGCCACGGCGATCAAAACATCAGCACTCTTTTGTACGATTTGATTCAACCCGGCGGGGTGGACGCACTGATCGTGCCAGCCAGCTTGTGCAACCATCTCGATAGCGCCGCATTTGAAGCGTTTTGCCAGCGCTTTGCACCCATTCCCATGGTCAGCCTGGGTTTGCAGGTGCCGACCCTACCTTCGGTGATCACCAATAATTATGATTCCATGGCCAGTTTGATGGATCACCTGCTGGTTCATCATGGTTTGACGCGCCTGGCGTTTGTTGGTGGCCCACGCGGCCAGCAAGAAGCGGAGCAGCGTAAGGCGGCGTTTTTGGATAAACTGGCTGCCAGCGCACAGTCGGCGAATCCGGTGAATCCGGCCTGGATCGTGCATGGCGATTTCGAGCATGCCTCCGGTGTGGCGGCGGCCGACACGCTGCTCAAGCTATGGGAGGCAACACCCGCAGCGGAAAGATTTCAGGGCATTGTGGTCGCCAACGATTTAATGGCGCTGGGGGTGGTCGAACAATGCCGTGCCCTTGGCATCCGGGTCCCGCAGGATTTGGTGGTCACCGGCTTTGACGACATGATCGACAGCCGTGCTTTCGAGCCGCCGCTGACCACGCTGTTTCAAGCGCCGATTGAATTGGCGCGTCATGCCGCCAAGCTGGCCATGGCCTTGATTGAAGGCCTGTCGGTCCCGCCCCTGACGGTATTGTCGGCACAATTACAGGTGCGCCAATCCTGTGGCTGTGGCGAGCCAGACTGGGCGCAAGAAAGCCCGCAACGCTTGCTGGCCGAATTTCAGGCAGCCCAAAGCAATCTGCACCAGGTAGGGCGGGAACTTGGCGGCACCTGGGAATTGCTGCATATGCTACGCAGTATGACCGATACCCTGCATGGCGGCGACAGCTACCACAGCATGCGTGAGCTGGTCGCCGGGAATCTGATCCAACTGGGCTACCCCGGTTTCTGGATTGCGTTATATGAAGAGGCTTGCCATCGCGACGCCACCAACCCCATGCGCTTGCGTTTGCATAAAGAACCGGACCAAGCCAGCGCCGCATTTCAACACGAGGCGTCTTTTTACCCCATCGCCTTTCTGGCCGAAAAACTGGCCAACTTGCCCGAAGGAAACCAGTTACTGGTGCTGGAGGCCTTGCATTTTCGTCTTGAATTGCTTGGCTTCATTCTCCTTGTTACTGATCCGGAAAGGAGCTTTATCAGCGGCACCCTGGCCGGACAAATCAGCGGTGCGGTGAATGCCGTCTTATTATTGGACGAGCGGCGGCGTTCCCAGCGTCAATTAATTCAATCCGAAAAATTGGCAGCACTCGGTGCCCTGGTGGCGGGGGTGGCGCATGAAGTGGCCTTGCCATTGAACAAGGCCATGGCGGGTGCCGATTTGCTCAAACAAACCGGTGCGCAGTTAATCGGGCAATATCGCAGCGGCACGGCCACGCGGGAACAGGTGAGCGCCCTGTTGGGACAATTGTCAGACAGTGTCAAATCGATCCAGTCCAATTTAAGTAGCAGCGCCGATCTGGTGAGTAATTTCAAGAAAATTTCAGCCGATCAGGTAGGCGAAGAGCGGCGCTGCTTTAATCTGAAAGAATACATCGTCGAGGTTCTGGCGAGCCAACAGTTTTTATGGAAAAACCGCCCGATAGACGTGATACTGGAAGGGCGCAACGACATTGAGATGGATTCCTGGCCGGGTGCGATTGCGCAAATCATCACCCATTTTATTGCCAATACCCTGTTGCATGGTTTTCCCGCTGACAGCGGTGGAACCATCCGGATCGATATGGTCGAGCGCGGCCAATCGATTTTGTTGTGTTATGCTGACAATGGTTGTGGCATTTCGGTTAATGATCAGGATAAAATTTTCCAGCCATTTTTTACTACCCGGCGCGAGTATGGTAGCATCGGCCTTGGCTTGCATATTGTGTTTAATCTGGTGACCACGGTGCTGGGTGGCAGCATCAGTTTTAACAGCAGTGCCGCCAACGGCCTCCGCTTTGAAATACACCTGCCGCGCCATGCGCCAACGGGCGCGCAGGGATTAAAATCAATATTGCAATAAAGTCATCGATGATATTTAAAAAGGCGCAACAGTCATGACACGGCCTTCGCGCGCGCTTTGCAGCCCCAACTCGATCAAGCCTATCACTTGCATCGCTTCGATGGCC
>CAMBDR010000645.1 GCA_945864765.1 Janthinobacterium lividum
CCTCTAAGGCGAGTGGGGCGGCCAATTCGTCATAAATCACGGCTTACGCTGTCTTTTTGTCAATTGTGTTGCAAAATACTGATATTTGCAGCCGCTTGTTTCCTCGACTGTTATACAATCCCCTGTGTGCCGCCGCTTGTCGGCGGTTAAGTCCAACCCGGTTTATCTGTCGCGACTGCTGCGCGGATCGCTTTTGCGTTTGTGGGTCGGCAGATAAACGCTATTCGTTAGTCCTCATCCATGCATCGTTTCTATTCACACTTGCGACTGGCAGCGCTTTTGCCAGTGCTGCCTTCTTGCTGTTTGGCGGGCACCTCGGCCCCCTTTGATGTCGGCGCTTTAATCCTCTTGGTTGGTGGCTACGTTGTTGGTTTGATCGTCCTTCTTTTTCTTGTAGGGGCATTTCGGTCGAATCGCTTTCGCGTTGCACTGGTTGTCTACATCGTTGCTCCGGTGGCGTGGATCGCTATCGAGGTGAACGTGAACAACCGACGCAATTCCAGGATATTGGCGGAAACGGAGGCTGGTGAGAAGGCGAACGAGCAAGCGTTCTCGCAGTACTGCAAAGACCGTCAACGCAGGGTGTTCGCAACGGCTCATCCGGAGACAGGCCGCCAAGAGGGTGATCGTGCTGTATACGTGAGATTTGATAGCAACTTCACGGCCGGTAGTACCCCCTTCAAAGCGGGCAACATTGCGTACTATCTTCAATTGAACCCGACCAAGTGTGTACAGACAGGACTCCTGGCCTTGGAAGGACAGTACGATGGCGCATACGTCGAGGGCAAAGGCCGCACGCCTGAGATCCGGCGGTATGACGCCTGTACGAAGGATCAAGGGAAGATAGTCCCCGCTGCAAAAGCGCGGTATGAGTTAGTGCTCGGAGAGACTGGTCGGAAAGATAAAGTACCTTGGGGTGGGGCGGGGGGGCGATGGATGTCACGCACGTCTGTGCGAGTTGTGGATCGTAAGGATGCAAGCACTCTGGCTGAGGATACCTTGTACTTCCTTAGGTACGAGTCGGGTGTTGGCGGGTGTCCGAAAGCCGAGGAGCAACTCGTTGAGCTGCTGTCAAGCGTCTTTGGCCTACCTGAGCGCTAACCCTCCATCGAGCCCACGACGAACTGAAGTTCCATAAAGTGCAACCTATTGGGAGTGTTACAGCATGAAGTTAATATTTAGATTCCTGGTAACGCTCGTGGTTATGCTGTCAGCTTACTTATTTATTTTTTGGGTCCCGCTTTCCTATGTGCCATTTCATGGCGTGCGTTGGATACCCATCACATTTTCACTGGCTTGCGCGCTTGGTATTGGGTGGTATGTCTGGGCAAAGAGTGGCTCAGTACCAGAAGAGTTGATTTCAAGTATTGTGAATGGTGCAGTCGCATTGGGCTTAATTGGATTTTGTGCGGGTTTTTTTTGGCCCCATAATTTTTTTGCCAGAGGCAAACCAAGGCCCTTTAATTGGAATATTTATTACTGGGCCTTTGGGGTTTGTTTTGGGGGCCATCGGTGGCGCAGTTCATTGGAAAGTAAAAGAAAAAAGAGGCGGATGAGTTAACGATATATTTCAAATCAAGTGCCATATAACTGGTCGCTCAAGGCCGCTTCGTTGAACAAACACCAGAAATCGCGCCTCGTGCTGTCTTTTTGTAAATTGTGTTGCAAAACACTGATATTTGCAGCCGCTTGTTTCCTCAACTGTTATACAATCCCCGATGTGCCGCCGCTTGCTGGCGGTTAAGTTTAACCGGGTTTATCTGGAAAGCAGAAAATGGTGAATATTCCGAAGATCATTTATATCGCACTCTCAATCATGTTGGCAAGCCTGCCCATGGCGATGGCGGCAGACATGAGAGAGGCCTATCGCCCGGCTGGCCAGGCATTCCCGCAAATCATTCAGGATGATGACTATGCAACCATTGTGGCGATTGAAACGCTTTATGTCGAAATCAGCAAGATCGGGAAAGACTTGAAGGCGCACAAGCCACAAGTCGATTTACTGATCCAGAAATCGATTAAAGGTTCAAAGAATAAAAAAACAGTCACATTATTTACCACACTCAACAAGATTCTTTCCGATTTATCCGCCAAGAACAAATGCGCGGGCCTTCGAATCGAGCAATTTCCGACAAATGCTTACAAAAAAAGAACGGTCATTGATTTTGACTGTGGCGCGAACATTGTGGAGCTTGATTCTTCTTCGAATGGCCCCAATAATGAGGAGCGATTGTACACGCTTGATATTGTCAATCGGAAGGAATCCTTCGCCTATGCGCACTGAATGCAAAAATGATAACGAGCGGGTCGCGTCGGCGGCTGCAGATACCTGAAGAGAGTTAATATGTCAAACCGTCTTGCCTCATGCAGTTGTGGTCAGCTCACGGCCAAAGTCAATGGTGAGCCCGTTCGGGTCTCGATCTGTCATTGTCTGGCCTGCCAGCGCCGAACCGGTAGCGTCTTCGGGGAACAGGCCAGATTTGCTCGCGAAAACGTGACCATTTCGGGTGTTTCAACCGAGTACGTTCGGGTGGGGGATGAAGGCTCCAAAGTCAAGTTTCACTTTTGCCCAAGCTGTGGCGCCACCGTCTACTACGAGCCTGAGGGGCTTGAAGCATTCGTGGCGATCCCTGTAGGGGCCTTTGCCGATCCCGGCTTCCCAACGCCTGGCGTCTCGGTCTACGAAGAAAGAAAGCATCAGTGGGTGGTTCCACCGCCGGAGGCCGAGCACATTGGGTGAGGGCAGCGCAATTGACATGTTTGACTTGAAAGGTAGATAAGATGGATGAAGTGATCAGGCAAGAAATTTTGGCTATGAGTCGCACCGCGCATGATTTGACGGAACGCGCTTACCAACAGCACCCGGCCAGCCATGGTGATTCGGTTTGGCCGCAAAAACAAAGAATTCTGCTTGCCGACATGGCGCTGCATTTGCTGCAAACAGCGCTAAAAGAGGGCGAGCTTTCCGAGGAAGGGTTGAAACGCAACCTGTTTTCGATTTTGACTATTTCAGATCAGTTTATTCATGGCTACGACCTGAAAACGGTTGCAGATGGGTTGTACGCTGCTTAAAGCCGGGGCCGACCAATGTGCCACAATTGTGCGATTTATTGATGAGCCGGGATTTGCAGGCGATTTTTAACAGCAGGTCAATAGTGTATGCCAGACTTTTACGATCAACTCACACCTTTCTATCACTTGATTCACCAAGACTGGAATGCCAGCATTGCGCGGCAAGGCGAGCAACTGTCTTCCATCATCCATGCGGCGTGGCCGTCCAGCAAGAAAATTTTGGATGTGTCGTGCGGTATCGGCACCCAGTCTATTGCGCTTGCCATGCAGGGCTACACCGTTTTCGCATCGGATCTCTCGGAGAAAGAGATTGAGCGAGCGAAACACGAGGCCCAGGCCCGAAAGCTTGAGGTCTGTTTCTCAGTCTGCGACATGCGCAATGCGTATGCCCACCACGGCCCGGGTTTCGATGTCGTCGTGTCAGCCGACAATTCCATTCCTCATCTGCTCACTGACGCAGACATACTGCTTGCCCTCAAGCAAATGACAGCCTGCCTGTCAGCAGGCGGCGGCTGCCTCATCA
>CAMBDR010000646.1 GCA_945864765.1 Janthinobacterium lividum
TTAGCTTTGGCCCGATATAAACGATCTTGATTTTTTTATCGCCAGGTGCCAGCGGCCAAGGGAAAAAGTGAATCCGAAATTGAGGCGTTTTAATTTTCCCGTGCCAGGGACAAAAAAGAGTCTTGTCCGGGTTTTCCGGGTCAATAAAAGTGAGCCGATCTTTAAAGTGTTTTTTATTGGTGTCCGATTCGTCGGTAAACCAGGCTTTGCCGCCTGCAAAATGGTTGGCAATCATCTCATCATTTTGGGCGCTGTAACCGCCATTTGCATGGCGCACGGCCATAAATTCTTGTAGCGTCCCAAGCAATTCAAAGATTCTTTCAGCCAGATAGACGGTAAAAGTCTCGCGTTGCAAGCGCGGCAGCAAGTAATCCGCAAAGAGCAAAGCAGGAAAGCGCTGCTGTGCCTGTGATACGGTTTGTGCCCAGTTGCCTGGTTTGGGTAACGCATTGTGTAATGCCGTTTGAAGCTGTGGGCGTTGCCAAAAATTGGGCAGGTCGTAGTGGGCGAGCGGATTTTCTGCCAGACCGTGTTGAACGGATAAAGGTGAGTAATCAAAGCCACCGCCGCTAAAGCTAAACGTGCTGGTATCGAGCATATTGGTTTTTCTGCGTGCAGCTTCGCCCGCACCTTGATCTGTTACGTCTTGCCCGGCACATTCAAAATAGTCATCCGTATGGCTGGTTCGGTCTTCGTCCCAAAACGGCCCTTTTTTGCTGATCCAATTGAGAATTTGCTGGCGCAGATTGGGGTTTGCGCCGCGTGCAATGTCGCGCAAGTTTTGCTTGGCGGTGATAGGGCGCTCGCTGATTGTGCGGGTGCAGTACAGGTTTTCCTGGATCACCGGGTATTGTTGGCGCAATTTCAGCAAGGCTTCGATTTCTTCGAGAAACTCGTCCGGGGATGGATATTGGCCATTCAGTGACAAATCGTGAATGTAGCAATTCATCATGCATCCCAGCCCGCAAGCTTGGCCAGATCAGCCTCGGCTTGATCAAAAAAGCCGGCAGGCCATTCGCTCAAATTGCCATGTTTGTCGATTTGGGGTGACAAGACATGGGCATGATCGTCAATGCCACGGGGGCGGCTGTTGAAGAAATGAATGGCGGCTTGGTTTGCGGGAAGTTTTCCGCCAAACACGGCCAAGCGCACGCCATTGAGTATGTGGTCACTATGGGTTTCAATAATCACCTGAACACCAGCATTGGCCACCATGGCCAGAAAACGCCCCATCGCAGATTGGCCCATCGGGTGGATGTGGGCTTCCGGGCTGTCAATGATCAAAATCTGGCCCTTTTTTGCCAGCAAGCCCGCGATGATGATAGGGAGAACGTAAGTTAAACCGTAGCCAATATTGGAAGGGCGTCGCCAACTGTCGGCCTCATGATTGCGCCAGCTCAGTTGAATCAATTGCGTGCCGGGGATACGGTTTGAGTTGACTTGTACGCCGGGGAATAATTCACCCGCCCAGGCGTTAAATTGCCTGCGCAGGATTTGTGTCGGTTCTGCCGGATGGCAGCGGTCGATATCGATATCGTCGTCAGACAATTGTTGCAATAACCAGGCAGCAAATTCACCTCGTACCCCCACATCGGCAGCAATTGGTTCGGACAGGGTTGGAATCGGGTAGACATCGTCTGCGCCACTGCGCACGGCTGAAAGGAAGATGGTATCGGCGATGCTGGCAGTGATTGCTTTCAGTGGTTGCCACAACCTGATGGTATCGAATCCACCAAGCCCGGCCGATGCCATCAACTGTTGTTCGGCATCGCTGGGTATGAGTTGATTTAAGGCTGATGTCCGTGGTGCGAATTTGTCTGAGTCTGGAGTCAGTGTGTCCAGGCCAAGTGGATGAACCGGGTTTTGTATAAAGTGCCCGGATAACGCTGCCGATTGCCAATCGATTTGGCTGATACGCATGGCATGCCCCTGATTCTTTTTTTCTGCTTTCAATACCCAGGCCAAGCGGGCGTGGGCTGATTCAAGCCCTAAAATCAGGTCGTCATCGACACCTTCATGCAATGCCTCACCGGGCGTACCCAATTGGGCCAAGTCACCATTGAGTCCAATCTGCCATTTTCGTTCCTGGCTTCTGCAAGCCTGCGCCAACAGCAAGAGTGACTGAAGTGCCGTCGATTTGCCTGCCGCATTGAACCCGGTCAATAAGGTCAGCGGTGCCAATGGCAGCGACAATTGCTTGAAGCATTTCAAATTATCGATATGTAATTTGGTTAGCATGATGAAATGACCGTGGATAGTGCTTGCCGTGCCATCTGGAAACGAGTCAGCACTTGACGGGTGCTGTTGGTGGAATACGTGATCGCGTGAATGAAATCAGCATTGTCAAGTAAGCCTGCAATGGCATCCCTCAACTCAGCACTCTTGGCGCTAGTCAACTCCACGGATACTTGGGCGAAAAGAACAGAACAAACATCAAATAAGGCGATATTCAATACCGAGCGCGAAGGTGTTTTACCCTCCAGATGTGCGACCATTGATTTTCGGAAGGCATGCCCATCAAACAGCTCGCTATTGACTTGCATGGCATTGGTAAATCGTTGTTGAAGCAGGGCCAGATCGGTGCTTTCCTTTTGCATTTCTTCCAGCGCCAAGGCCAGAAATTTATCAATGTCACCCCGATAGGTCGTTTCGCCCAACAGATAAAAGGCACAAAAGCGGTTGATTGCCTCACGATCACGCATCGATTTTGCGTTTAAGGAGCCGCCAGTGGCTTTAAGAAAGTACTCGCTGGTGGCGCTATCTTTTAACCATTGTGTCGCTCTGCCGTTGTACAGGCAATTGCGCATTTGTTGCCGGGTTAATGGGACACCATTATTGACACGTTCAAATATATCCAATTTGGCCCGTTCAGGGGCGGCGGCATCAAGAATGTAAAGGGTTAATTGCGTATCTTCAATGCGCTCTTGCAAGTTGAGCGGCAGCTCGGAGAACTTTTTCTTATTGAGCGAATGTGGGCGACTTTCATCGGGCGCATCCAGTTGCAATGCGAATTTATCGTCGAGAAAATGATGGAAAGTGGTTAACCGTTGCAAACCGTCAACCACGGCAATCGTGCCATTTTTTGTCTCCGCGACATAGAAGACTGGTAGCGGAATGCGCATCAGGCAAGATTCGATCAAGCGGGATTGTTTTGATGCGTCCCAAACAAAATCGCGTTGGAAATCAGGATCAAGTTGATATCGATTGGCCCGAATGCGCTTGACAACTTCGGCAACCGTGCGCGTTTCATTGCGCACGAAAACGGCATCCAACGGGTAATCTTCCCATCCTTCAGACGGATTGATATCGAGTCCTTCAATTTCTTCGTCGTTGATCATATTCATCGCTTAATTTTCGCAAAATCTGCATAAGATATTTGTTGCATCGAGCGGTAGTATACAACGCCAGTTAAGAAATTCAATTACTTCAATGCTTCAATTGCTGCGGTCGCTTGCGATAATTGCGCACCGCAATCACAATCAGCGTCAACACAATCTTCAGCAACACAAAAAACACAAACAAGCCAACCGCCAGCGGCAGCAATACCAGCAGCAAAATCAAGGCCATACAAAACACAAACAAGCGGGG
>CAMBDR010000647.1 GCA_945864765.1 Janthinobacterium lividum
GTCTGTTTGGTCTGAGCGCCATATTTTGGATCATGAGCGGATGATTCAAGCCGGGGGGACAAAGCGAACCAGAAGCCCAAAGCTAACCGAACCGGGGCCGCTCGCATCGCTGGCAAGTGTTCGCCTTGTTGATCTGACCGTAACGCGCATAGAGGCATGGGCAAGGGTAGAAGCGGTAACCCGCCCGACACGCGCCCGCTTGGCCTTGCGCCTGCTGAAAGCCTGCCTTTTCTGGTGCGCCGCCAATCCGGCTTATGCCGACATCATCACAAACAACCCGGCAAAAAGCAAAAAAGCCCGCGAAAGCTTGGGGAAAGCCAATGTCAAAAATGACGTATTGCAGCGCGAACAATTGCGCCCGTGGTTCGCCGCTGTCGGGCAATTGGGCAACCCGGTTATTAGTGGCTACCTGCAAGCCTTGCTTATCACTGGTGCGCGCCGCGAAGAATTGGCACATCTAAAATGGATCGACGTTGATTTTCAATGGTCAAGCATGACTATTCGTGACAAAATAGAGGGGATGCGGGTAATACCGCTTACGCCCTATGTTGCGCAGTTATTGGCCGCACTACCGCGCCGCAATGAATGGGTGTTTAGCAGTCCAAGCGCTGAAGCCGGACGCCTTGCAGAACCGCGTATAGCGCACATCAAGGCGCTAACCGTTGCCGGGTTACCGCATGCTTCCTTGCATGGTCTGCGCCGCTCGTTTGCTTCGTTGTGCGAGTGGACAGAAACGCCCGCCGGAATCGCTGCGCAGATACAAGGCCATGCGCCGCAAGGTGTGCGTGAACAGAATTACATTCGCCGCCCGCTGGATTTGCTGCGCATGTGGCATGTGAAAATTGAGGCGTGGATATTGGAACAGGCCGGAATTGATTTTGTACCAGCCGCGCCGGGTTTAAAAATCGTCGTTAATGCTTGATATGTGGGACGCTACGCTATACAATAAAGACCATGATAAAAACATTCAGACACAAGGGTTTGCAAACCTTTTTCGAGACTGGCAACAAAAAGGGCATTCAGCCGCATCATGCGCCGCGTTTACGTCGGCAACTGATCAAACTGGACATTGCCAAGACGTTTGATGATATGAATGTGCCCGGATGGCGCTTGCATGCGCTCTCTGGTGACTTGGTGGGGCATTATTCTGTCATGGTGAATGGCAATTGGCGCATTACCTTTAAATTTGAAGATGGTGATGCGGTACTGGTGGATTATCAGGATTATCACTGAAAGGACTAAAATGACACGCATGTTTAACCCGCCGCACCCCGGCGAAACCTTGCGGGAAGACATTCTTCCCGCCTTGGGCTTGAACGTAACACAGGCTGCAGCACAACTAAATGTAACCCGCGCCACATTATCGCGTGTGCTAAATGGCCGCGCCGCCATTTCGCCAGAGATGGCACTACGCCTGGAAGGCTGGCTAGGGCTGGAAAATGGCGGCAATGCTGATGTATGGATAGCGCAGCAAGCCGCCTATGATCTGTGGCAAGCGCGCAAGGCTGGCGCACCCAAGGTACAACGCGTAGCGCTGGCACATGGTACGGTCGCCGCCTGACCACATCGGGCAATCTTTCAAAGCGCCAGACTGGCCCGGCGGGGCGAAAAGCGGAAACCTTCACCGCCTGTCTGCTGCCCCATTTTTTGAAGGCGCTTGAAGGGGTGGAAACGATGAACCAGAAAATACCGACATTTGCTGATGTTGCTGGCAACGCAAACCCGCGTAAAAATGGCACACTTGCGCAGAAATATGCCGATAACAAAAAAGCACCATCCCGCCTTGGCAGGCTGTCGCCGTGGCACAATCGCCAAGCAAGCGGCTATCTTGAAACAGGCTGCACAATAATTGTATTCTCGCTGGTGTGTGCTTACACGTTCCGGCGAATCCTGGATAGCCCCTGGATGGCGCAAAATCCGCAGCGGAAAAGAAAAAAGGCTTACATGCCGAAGCGTGTAAGCCTTAATTTCATTACTAAATTCTGGCTCCCCGACCTGGACTCGAACCAGGGACCTGCGGATTAACAGTCCGTCGCTCTACCAACTGAGCTATCAGGGAATAGGTGTGAAACTATAAACCGTTTTCAAACATCTGTCAAGAAATTCGTACTTCGCTTTAAATTTTCAACTTTTTTGCGCCAGTCGCCTGTTTAACACATTATGTCTGGCGCGAAAACCAAGATATTACAGAACTTTTACGATGGCGTCAACCACAACGTCAATATTTTTCGAATTTAATGCCGCCACACAGATACGCCCGGTGTCCACCGCATAAATCGAAAACTCTTCACGCAAGCGATCCACCTGTGGCTTGGTCAAGCCGGAATAAGAAAACATGCCGCATTGCTCGCGCACAAAAGCGAAATCATGGCCCGGTGCAGCCACCTTCAGCTTCTCTACCAGGCTGTTACGCATCTCACGAATGCGCACGCGCATGCCCGCCAATTCATCTTCCCAGATCTTGCGCAATTCCGGGCTGCCCAATACGGTGGCCACCACTTGCCCACCATGCACGGGTGGATTCGAATAATTGGTGCGAATCACGCGTTTCAATTGCGACAACACGCGCGCCGCTTCCTCCGCACTCACCGCCACAATACTCAAGGCCCCGACCCGCTCACCATACAGCGAAAACGATTTCGAGAATGAATTGGAAACGAATAACGGCCCACCCGCCGCCGTGAACATGCCCACCACTTTGCCATCTTCTTCAATGCCGCTGCCAAAGCCCTGATAGGCCATATCCAAAAAGGGAATCAAACCGTTTTGCGTGACCACCTGAATGATTTGCGTCCATTCCTCATGCGTCAAATCGGCCCCGGTAGGATTGTGACAACAGGCATGCAGCAAAACAATCGCGCCCCTGGGCATGGCTTTCAACGCAGCTAACATGCCATTGAAATTCACACCATGGGTGGCAGGGTCGTAATAAGGGTAGTTATTCACCACAAAACCGGCCGATTCAAACAGGGCGCGGTGGTTTTCCCAACTCGGATCACTGATATAAACTTGCGAATCCGGCGAGAAACGCTTCAAGAAGTCCGCGCCCAACTTCAACGCGCCCGTGCCACCAATCGCTTGCGCCGTAATCGCACGCTTTTCATTGATGACTGCGCTATTGCTGCCAAACACCAGTTCTTGCACCACTTTGTCGTAAGTGGCCAAACCGTCAATCGGCAAATAAGTACGCGGTGCGGCTTTTTCCATTAAAATGGCTTCCGCTTTCTGCACGCATTCCAATAAAGGCACTTTGCCGTTATCGTCGTAGTAAACGCCCACGCCAAGATTGGTCTTGTGTGGGTTTTTGTCTGCATTGAAGGCTTCGGTAACGCCCAGAATGGGGTCGCGCGGGGCCATTTCGATGGCAGTGAACAAGGTAGCAGGTGTGTTCATCGTGATAATATCCAAGGTTGGCTAAAACATGATTGTTTCAGGGTTTGAAAACACCGCCTGAAAAAAATCTTCAGGGCCGATTAACTCCCTGACATTTTAACAAAGGTCTATCCCGTATGGCTGATTTATCCGAAGTTTCTACGCAGAAAGACGACATCACTGTCGTTACTTTCCCTCACTCGCCCTTCAAACTA
>CAMBDR010000648.1 GCA_945864765.1 Janthinobacterium lividum
CATCGCGATTCCGCTGCTGCGCTTTGACGCGCCCGTGCTCAATTTACGCCGTGACGCGGCGGGCAAGAATAACTGGACTTTCCGGCACGACGACAAGCCTGCGGCATGGAAGCTGCAATTGCAACAGGTGGTGCTAAGCAAAGGCCAGGTAAATTTGACGGACGCTATCAAACATGTCGATCTGAGCGCGGATATTGACACCATCGACACCAGCGACACCATCGATGCTGCCGCGCCAGCCAAATCAGCGCCCAACCAAGTAGCCTACGGTGTGAGCTGGCAATTGCATGGCACCTTGAATCACGAAAAGGTGACGGGTGAAGGTAAAGCCGGGGCGGTATTGTCGCTGCAACAGCAAACGACGCCCTACCCTATTATGGCCACGCTGCGCATGGGCAAAACCCGGCTTGCAGTCGAAGGCACTGTGACCCGGCCAACCGATCTGGCGGCGCTGGACATGCGTTTAAGCATATCCGGTGCCAGCATGGCGCGGCTGTATGCGCTGACGGGCGTGCTGCTGCCGGAAACGCCGCCGTTTGCGACGCAAGGCCATTTAATCGGCAACATGAATGCGCAGGGTGGCCACTGGATTTATGAGCAATTTAGCGGCAAAGTTGGCTCCAGCGATATTGGCGGCACGCTGGACTACCGATCACGGCCCGTGCGCGGCCTGCTCTCCGGCACGGTGGTATCGAAGGCCTTGTATTTCGACGATCTGGCCCCCTTGATTGGTGCCGACTCCAACGCCAGCAAAACCCTACGAGGTGCCAGCGCGCTGCAACCGGGCAATAAGGTGTTGCCGCTGGAGACCTTCAAGACCGAGCGCTGGACCAGTGTGGACGCCGACATTCAATTCAAGGCCGAAAAAATCATCCGCAACAAGGCCTTACCGATCAATAAACTGAGCACCCATTTGCGCCTGCAAGATGGCGTGCTAACCTTAACCCCGCTGGCCTTTGATATGGCCGGTGGCAGCCTGAAGGCCGACATTACGCTCGATGGCAGCGGCAAAATCAGCAAGAACGCGGTGAAGGCAACCATCAAGGTAACGGCGCGCCATTTAAAATTGAAGCAACTCTTCCCCACTCTGGGGGCCTTGCAGGCGAGCGTGGGTGAAATCAATGGTGATGCGTCCTTGTCGGCGGTGGGCAATTCGGTTGGTAGTTTGCTGGGGGCATCCAATGGCGAAATCAAAACCCTGATCGATCAGGGTACGGTGAGCAAACTGTTGCTTGAACAAATGGGCCTCAATATCGGCAATGTGATACTCACCAGTGTGTTTGGCGACAAGCAAGTCAAGCTTAATTGCATGGCCACTGATTTTGGCGTGAGCAATGGCTTGATGCAAACGCGCACTTTTATTATTGATACTGACGATGCCGTGCTGGATGTGAGCGGCACGATTAGTTTAACCCAGGAACAACTCGACCTGACCATTCGCCCCGACAGCAAAGGCTTGCGCGTGTTTTCGCTGCGCGCGCCCATCTATGTGCGCGGCAGCTTTGCCCAGCCGCGCGTGAGTGTGGATAAGGGCGTGCTGGCGCTGCGGGTGGGCGGCGCGCTGGCCTTGGGCGCGGTGGCCCCGTTTGCCGCGCTGATTCCCTTGGTGAATGCCGGGCCGGGCGAGCGTAATGAATGCGCCCGGCTGTTGGCCGATGCGCGCGTTAAACCGGTGGCACCAGCGCCGGGCAAGACGTATCGCGCCAAGGCCAAGGCGCGCCCCAAAGCTTTGCCCCATGCCAAAGCACGCGGTGTGTCGATTAATGAATGAGTGTGCGGCAGCGTACAGATTTCATTTTGCACGGCACGTACCATTGGCGCATTAATGCGAAAGACAGAAAAGGTTTTTTGAAGCAGCCAAATTGAATGCTTAAAAAAATCTGTTTTGCCATTGATGATGCTTGCATTGATTGTTCGTGCATTGATTACCCATAGTACTGCGCACGGCAACGTGTTGTGTGCATTTAAAAAACACAAATTGCGAGGATTAACATGAAATATTCACTTCTATTAGCTGCATTGGTCGGCCTGCTGAGTTTGGGCGGCTGCGACAGAGTCGTCAACAATCCGGCACCCGTAGCTGCGCCCGTAGCTGGCCCGCCTGGCCCGGCGGGTGCAGCGGGCACTTCCGATGCGGATGGTGCCAGGGGTACGACCGGTGCACAGGGCGACACGGTCATTGTGCCCGGGCCTGCCGGAGCCACGGGCGCAACGGGTGCGACGGGCGCATCGGGCGCGACCGGGGCATCCGGTTCCACTGGTTCAGCGGGTACTCAGGGTGATACCGGTGCAACCGGGGCGGACGGCGCGGACGGGCGTAAAGGCGAGAAAGGCAGAAATGGCGATACGATCATCGTCACGCCGCAGCAATAGTACGCATTGCGTGATATCGACGTTATAACAGCAGCTATGTTAGCCAACGTACAGATACCAATCTTGATACGGGTTATTCTTAACTCAAGCGCACAGACACCCATGTTTGTGCCGCCGAAGCGACATACCGTGTCAGTTTATAAAACCGTAGTTCCGACTCATCACTAACGAAAGCAAATCATGAACAAAGATCAAATCAAAGGCGCAGCCAAAGACTTAGGCGGCAAAGTGCAAGAAGAAGCCGGCAAACTCGTTGGCAGCAAACATCACCAAACCGAAGGCATTAAGAACCAGATTGCGGGCAAGCTGCAAGAACATGTGGGGGATTTGAAGGAAGCGGTTAAGGATGCAAAAGCCAAGATTTAAGAGTTGGCTGGTCACCCCCCTGACCAGCCCGGCCAGCTTTGCTGGCCAACCACCCCGTCACGCTTCGCTGGACGGGGTGGTTCGCCCGCAGGGCGCTGCTGAATGTACCCATCCCATTTGCGCAATCAGCCTGCTTTGGCCTGTTTGGTGAGCCATTGAATATAGCCAGCCAGATCACCCACATCCGGCAAGGGGTAAGTGGCAGAACTGTAGGGTTCGGTTTTTTTCTCTGCCAAATCTTCAAACTGGTAGCGCAAAAAGCGGTAATGGTGCTCGCAAGCCAAGGCCAAACCTTTTTGCTGGATTTCTGCATAGCGTGTGGCTTGCCCGGCTTGTAGCAAATGCCGCGCATAAATTAAATGGGCTTCCACGTAATAGTATTTGATATGCTGCAAATTAAGCAAGGCGGCCTCAAACAGCGCATGCTTCTTTTCCAAATCCGTTTCGGCCATGGCCAACATCAGTTGCTGTAAACCCGCCGTGTAGGGGCTGATGGTGGCGAGTTTTTTGATGCGGTTTTTATCAAACACGCCGAGTTTGGCTTTCAGGTAATCGCAATTCATTAATGCAAGGTGGTCTTTTTCATAGCGGGTGGCAAGCCAAGCATCCACCATGGCTGGTGTAAGTTGGCCGCTGGCAAGTTTGGCTCCCAGCGTAGAAAAATGGATTTTACATACGGCAAGCAGTGCCGGGGCAAATTCGCCAAGCTGGAATAGGTAGTCAGGGTAGAAATTAAATTGATACCACTGCATTTTAATTGCCAGCGCCAACTCAGCCAATTGCGCACCCTCCATACTGTAGATGTCGATTGCTGAGTACGATCAACAATCCCGATGGCATTTTTG
>CAMBDR010000649.1 GCA_945864765.1 Janthinobacterium lividum
CAACCGGAGCCGATCAAGCTGCCCGAGAACCCCACCTGGCCCGTCGAACAAATTATGGCTTTGTTTGAATTGCCATTTAACGATTTGCTGTTTCAGGCGCAGCAAGTGCATCGCAGCCATTTTCCCGCGCAGGATGTGGAATTGGCGACCTTGTTATCGATTAAAACCGGTGGTTGCGAAGAAGATTGCGGTTACTGCCCACAGGCAGCGCGCTACGATACCGGGGTCGAAGCGAAAAAGATTTTACCGCTGGATGAAGTCTTGCAAGCCGCGCGCGACGCCAAAGCCAATGGCGCAACCCGCTTTTGCATGGGCGCAGCCTGGCGCGAACCCAAGCAGCGCGATATGGAAAAAATCGAAGCCATGGTTGGTGCGGTGCATGCTTTGGGTATGGAAACTTGCGCTACGCTGGGCATGTTATCCGAACAGCAGGCGTATGCACTGAAAAAAGCCGGGCTGGATTATTACAACCATAACCTTGATACCGCGCCCGAATTTTACGGCAACGTCATCTCCACCCGGCAATATCAGGATCGGCTCGATACTTTGGGCCGGGTGCGTGAAGCGGGTTTAAAAGTGTGCTGTGGCGGCATTGTGGGCATGGGCGAATCGCGCTTGCAACGGGCCGGGTTGATTGCGCAATTGGCCAACCTGAACCCGTATCCTGAATCGGTGCCGGTTAATCATTTGGTGCAAGTGGAAGGCACCCCTTTGCACGGGCTTGATCCACTCGACCCGCTGGAATTTGTGCGCACCATTGCGGTGGCGCGCATCACCATGCCCAAGGCGCGCGTGCGGCTTTCGGCAGGGCGGCGCGAAATGGGTGAAGCGGTGCAGGCGCTGTGCTTTTTGGCGGGCGCGAATTCGATTTTTTATGGCGATAAATTATTAACTACCAGCAACCCTGAAGCAGGCGATGATCGTGCTTTGCTGGCCAAACTCGGCTTGCAAACCCGTGCTGGCACCGTGTCGGCATAAAAATTATTTTTGCTGATGATTAAAATAAAATAAGATAAGACAGAGAGAACGCAATGTTTACCAAAATCCTGATAGCCAACCGTGGCGAAATTGCCTGTCGTGTCGCCGCCAGTGCGCGTCGCCTGGGGGTCAAAACCGTGGCCGTGTATTCCGAAGCCGATGCCAACGCCAAGCACGTGGCGGTGTGTGATGAAGCGGTTTTGATCGGCCCGGCAGCGGCGCGCGAGAGTTATTTGTGTGCCGATAAAATCATCGCCGTGGCGCTGGAAACCGGTGCCCAGGCGATCCACCCCGGTTATGGATTTTTATCCGAAAACAGCGATTTTGCCGACGCTTGCGCGGCCCAGGGGCTGGTCTTTATTGGCCCCCCCGCCGCCAGCATTCGCGCCATGGGTTCCAAATCGGCAGCCAAAACCCTGATGGAACAAGCCAAGGTGCCACTGGTGCCGGGCTACCACGGAGAGAATCAGGAAGCGGCGTTTCTGCAACTTGAGGCCGACCGTATCGGCTACCCGGTATTACTCAAAGCCAGTGCCGGCGGTGGCGGCAAAGGTATGCGGGTGGTGGAACAATCGGGCGAATTTGCCGCAGCCTTGGCGTCCTGCAAGCGCGAAGCGATTAATTCCTTTGGTGACGACAAGGTGTTGGTGGAAAAATATCTGGTGCGGCCACGCCATATCGAGATCCAGGTTTTTGCCGACAGCCATGGCCAATGCGTGTATTTGTTTGAGCGCGATTGTTCGGTGCAGCGCCGTCACCAAAAAGTATTGGAAGAAGCCCCCGCCCCCGGCATGACGCCAGAGCGGCGCGCGGCCATGGGGCAGGCCGCAGTGGCGGCGGCCAGCGCAGTAGGCTATGTCGGCGCGGGCACGGTGGAATTTATTGCCAACCAGGACGGCTCGTTTTATTTCATGGAAATGAATACCCGCTTGCAGGTGGAACACCCGGTGACGGAAATGATTACCGGGCAGGATTTGGTGGAATGGCAGTTGCGCGTGGCGGCGGGCGAGCCTTTGCCTTTGCGTCAGGATCAATTGCAAATCCATGGCCATGCGCTGGAAGCGCGGGTGTATGCGGAAAACCCGGAAAAAGGCTTTTTACCTTCCATCGGGCAATTGCAACATTGCCGTACCCCGGCAGCGGTCGAATTCGAAAACGGCATGACGCTGGCGGGCGGCAACAACCCAGCAAAGGTGCGGATTGATTCCGGCGTGCGCGCGGGTGACGCCATCTCGCCGTTTTACGACCCAATGATTGCCAAACTCATCGTTTGGGGGCCGGATCGCGCGGCGGCCTTGGCGCAGATGGCGCAGTCTTTGGCGCAATATCAGGTGGTGGGTTTATCGAGTAATATCGCCTTCTTGCAGCGTTTGGTAAAGAGCGAGCCTTTTGCCAGTGCTGATCTGGATACCGGCTTGATCGAGCGCCACCGCGCCACCTTGTTCCCACCCCTGCAGGCCGCGCCGATGGCAGCCATTGCGCTGGCCGCAATGGCCTTGGTGGACGATGAGCGGCAACAGGCGGAAGCCGGCGATTGCCAGCCGGGCAACCCGTGGAGCCATGCCATGGGTTGGCGTTTGAATCAAAGCATGAAGCGCAAACTCGGGTTTTCGGATGAATATTCGGCCAGCGTGACGGGCGGCTTTGATTATGAAACCCAACTCACCTATCAGCATGACGGCTATCAATTGAATATGTACGATGCCAAAGCCAGCGTGCAGTTCAAGTCGCGCCAGGGCCATGATTTTAGTCTGGTGTTGGGCTTGAACAGTGTGCGTGGCACGGTGATACGCGCGGATGACAGCTTCCATGTATTTTATGCAGGGCAGCATTATGTGCTGCATTTTCATGACCCAATGGCCCATGCGGGTGAGGTGGAAGCCGAAGGCGGACGTTTGACCGCACCGATGCCGGGCAAGGTGGTGGCGGTGTTGGTAAAGGCCGGACAAAGCGTGCAAAAAGGTGACCCCTTAGTGATTATGGAAGCCATGAAAATGGAACACACCATAGCCGCGCCGCAGGATGGCATGGTGGAACAGGTGTTCTATGCGGTGGGCGACCAGGTTGCAGATGGCGCACCGCTATTGGCTTTCAAGATTGCCGGGTAGTGACGCTTAGTTTGGAAAAACGAACCAGAAAAACGGGCCAGGCAGAATACGGTAAACAGTCCGGTAAACAGTCCGGTAAACAGGGCACTCAGATTGATCTAACAAATTGAAGGATAACTTCATGCGCATTATTTTTTACAGCCAAGGCGGCGACTCAGAGGCTTGGGTCAAGGGCTTTAATGAAATCATGCCCGATGTGGAAGTGTATTGCTGGCAACCGGGCGATAATTTGGTCAATTCTCCTGCGGGTGATTATGGCGTGGTGTGGCGGCCGCCGGTCGAAATGTTGCGTGATCGCATCGATTTAAAAGCGATTTTTAATCTCGGTGCCGGGGTGGATAGTATCTTAAAATTCGGCGACGCGCTGCCGGACGAGATGATGATTGTGCGCCTTGATGACGCCGGCATGGGCGTGCAAATGGCGGAATACGTGACCCATGCGGTGTTGCGTTACTACCGCCGTTTTGATGAATACGAAGCCCAGGCCAAGCG
>CAMBDR010000650.1 GCA_945864765.1 Janthinobacterium lividum
TGGTCGGAGTGGCGCGCGGTCGTGCCAGCCTGGGTGCGAAAGCCCATGCCATACAATACATATTGGTAACTGGCGGAGGGAAAAATTTCTTCGATGCGCACAAAGTCATAGCGCGAAGGCGGTTTGTGCTGCCACAGCGTGAGTAATTCGTTTAAGCGCGGTGGAATCGATGCGCTGGCGCGATTCTCAATCCAATAGGCCGAATCGGTGCGTTGGCTGAGGACATAGTGCAATGTCAAAAAATCAATCACGCGCTCCCAGCGGTAAGTAAAAGCGTCGTTGAAACGCTGCGCCACAATCTCCATGGCAGCGCGGGTGGCAGGCATGTCGTCGCTGACCATGCTGGCCGATAATTCCACCAGCGCCAGCGCCGAGGCTTCCAGCGGTTCAATAAACCCCGCCGAGAGGCCAATGGCCACGCAGTTATGGTGCCAAAATTTTTGTCGATAGCCGGGTTGGAAGGCAATTTTGCGTGGCGTCGGGATGGCAGCGTCGGCAAGGCCCGGCTGGGTTTGCCGCACATAGGCGCGCAATGCCTGTTCGGCGGCGTCGTCGCTGCTGTGCGCGCTGGAATACACATGGCCGATGCCGCGCCGGGTGGGCAAACCAATATCCCAAATCCAGCCATTGCTTTGCGCGGTGGAGGTGGTTTGTGAGGCAATCGGGCTATTTTCATCGGGGTAGGGCACTTGCACTGCCAGCGCTGTATCGTTAAACAACACGTGTTGTTGCGAAACCACGGGTATGCCATAATGTTTGCCCAGCAGTAATGATTGCATGCCGGTGCAATCAATAAACAAATCGCCGCCGATGTCGCCATGCGCTTTGGTTTGCAGTGAAGCAATATCGCCATTGGGGTGGGCGTTGACGGCCAGCACATCGTCTGCCACATACGTCACGCCAAGCCGCTCGATGCAGTGGCGGCGTAGAAACAGGCCGAACTTACCTGCATCCAGATGGGAACCGTAGTTGGCTACGCCGGCAAATTCGGGGGTGGTAACTTGCTTGGGGGCTTTGCCGTGGACGCACAGGTGCGGCTGAAAGCTGACCAGATCGGCAAAGGGCACATTCGGGTGCTGCGCTTGCCAAGCAGCGGCCAAATTGGTTTCGGTATAGCCTTGCGGCAAGACGAAAGGGTGGAAATAATAGTCATTATCCGTCCCACTCACCGGATTATTGCGCCAGCGATTAAAGCGCGAGCCTTGCTTGAACGAGGCGTCGCATTCGCGGAAGAAATCCGTTTCGGACACGCCAATTTTGGCGAGCGTTTCGCGCATGGTGGGCCAAGTGCCTTCGCCCACGCCGATGGGGGGGATATTCGGTGATTCGATCAATGTTATCTGCAGGCCGGAGCCAGAAGCCAAACCGGACGGGTGTTCTGCCGCGATCACCGCAGCGCTTAACCAACCAGCGGAGCCACCGCCTACAATTACGATATGTTTGATCAAACCATCCGTCATGCAATTACTTTCTTTAAAATCATTCCCGGCTGGCACCGGGAATGTTCGTGTGAAATTAGAACTTATAGTGTGCAGCAATACTATAACGCGGGCCAGCCTGGGTCACGTTCACCACCTCGGATTTGGTGCGACCGTGTCTGCGCTGGATGCGGTCAGTCAGGTTAATGGCTTCGAACTGAAAGCTCAGCTTGTCATTATACGCATAACCCACGCTCAGATCGACCTGGCCATATGGCTCGGTGTAGACCGGATTGTTGCCGCTGCCGTCATTGGTTGAAGACAGGAACTCATCACGCCAGTTGTAGGCGAGGCGAACAGTCCATTTTTTATCTTCATAAATACCGACCAGGTTAGCCGAATCACTCAAACCGACCAGCGCACACTGATCATTGAGTTTGTAGTTATCGTACTTCAGGTTGGATTTCACCGAGGTGTAGTTAGCGATGACGCCAAAGCCATTATCAAACAAATGCTGGATGTTAAATTCCAGACCCTTCAAGTTGGCCTTGCGCTGGTTTTCAAACGAATCAATCCGGAAGGTAGCCAGTGGATCACCCGGTTGTCCGGCAATGACACCAGTTGCATTGCCCAGTGCATTATCGGCACCACGTACCACGCCAGGAGCGCCGTTATGGTTGCGGAAGATAAAGTTACGGATACAGGTGGTGTCGGTCACGAGACAACCCGAGGCCAGCGCTTCGTTCCAGAATGCCCCGCCAACCGGTGTGTGCAGCGTGGTACTTTGCACGTTTTTGGTGCTCTGACCGACGTAATTTTCCAAATCCTTGTGGAACAAACCGACTGACACATAGTTTTGCTTGGTATAGTACCACTCGAAAGATAAATCGAGATTCTTCGATTTAACTGGTTTCAGACTTGGGTTACCCGCAGCACCTGTACCGCCGCCCACCGTGTAGTTGGAGTTGAGCGTGGTGCCACCCTGAATTTGATCATAGCGCGGACGACCAATGGTTTCGCCGTAGCTGGCGCGTATCTTGGTTTCCGCGGTTGGTGCAACGTCGAAATCCAGGCTTGGCAACACGTTATTGTAACTACCTGTTTTGGTTTCGAAATTGGTGCCCCTGAATTCCAAAGGCAATTCGTTTTGTGCTTGCCAGTTGATGGCCACCGCAGTGGGCACCAAAGAAGTGGAAGTGACATCGGTTTTTTCGAAGCGCAGACCCACCGCAGTATGAACCGGATATTTCAAATCCCATTCGGTATTGAGTTGTAAAAATACGGATTTGGATTTTTCCTTGACTCGGCCATCGGCGTCCGCAGTGGCAAAGTTCGGCAAATATAATGCGGGTTGGCCCGTAACCTGTGCTGCCAGTGCGCGCAATTGGGCGAAATTGAAGGTGTTAAAGTTGTTGAACAGGGCCGGGTTGTCACTACCATTGATATTGTTGAAATATTTACGTAGGGTTTCTGCATGGAATAAGGTCGATGGATAGTCGGAGGCTTTGGTTGCGCCGCCCCAGGTGTCGCGCTGCACATTCGAGAAGGTCGAACGATTGTCCGCATCGATCAGGGACAGGCCGAAATTCAGACTGGAGGAATCCGTTACCTTCAATTCGCCACTCAGTTGTACCTGGTCAATAATCGATTTTTGATATCTGTTTGAAAATACGGAGCCCGTCAATTGCTGAGGGGCGGCATTAAAGTCGGCCCCGACAATACTCAATACCGGGAAGGTTTGGTTAAAGTTGCCAGTGGTGTTGCCACGGCTGAAGCTGGCGGTGCTAAGGATGTTGCTGGAACCAAACGGGCTATCGGCTTTGGATTCGGCGCTGGAATGGTGCGCGTCAAATATCAGCTTGAGGCCGGTTGAGGCTTTCCATGAGGCATTAAAGCCCAGCGAATTGTTGGTGGTCTTGGTGGCATAATCGGCACCCGCCATCGAAATATCGTCTTTGCCGGCCAATAACTCGGTATAGATCAGTGGTGCGGCAACCGGGCCCTTGCTAAAGGTACTGCTGGAAGGGCCAAAGTTAAACCAGGAAGACAGTTCGGCACGCTTGGTTTGAATCTTGTTTTCGGCATAGGTGTAATCGAGCGTGGTCACCAAATCTTTATTGGGCTTGAACGACAAGGCGATTTGGCCATTGGTACGCTG
>CAMBDR010000651.1 GCA_945864765.1 Janthinobacterium lividum
CTGTTGAAAGACGGCAAAATATTGGATGTCTCATCTTTTGGATTGTCATTTAGACAGCAAACCTATTTTCTTGAATTAATGTATTCCTCGGAAAAATCGCTTGGTAATAAACGAATAGAAGATTGGTTTGATCAAGCCTTTTTCGAGACAAATTTTTGGTATATATGGAGTTCCATGTTTGCATTTCAAAAATGGAGCAGCCTTGCCGAAATGAGAAGGTATATGAAACGATTTATCCATCTGATTGATGGCTTGCCCAGTTTGGGCGGTGTCATGCGTACCAAATACAATCAATACGACTCTGTCGTCAGACCCCTCAAAAAATACCTTGAAGAAAAGGGCGTGAAATTTGACATGGGCAAAGAAGTTGTTGATATTGATTTCAACCTGGCCGTTGACGCAAAAAGTGCGACAGTCCTTCACCTTAAAGACAAATCTGAAATAGTGCTTGGCAAGAATGATTTTGTTTTTATCACAAATGGCTCCATAACAGAAAGCTCTGACAATGGCAGCTGGGGCACCCCTGCAAAATTGAAAGGGATGGCAGAATCGGGTTCTTGGCGGCTGTGGAAAAATATCGCAAAAAAAGATAAGGCGTTCGGCAATCCGAATCCATTCTGTGACAATATTGAGTTGCAAAAATGGTACTCATTTACAGCAACAATGAAAGACAACACATTTCTCGATTACATGGAACGTTTCTCGGGCAATGTCGATGGAACAGGCGGACTCGTCACATTGACTGACTCCAACTGGCTCATGTCATTTGTCATAGCACGCCAACCGCACTTTCCAAACCAGCCTGATGACGTAAAGATTTTTTGGGGCTATGGACTCTATCCTGATAGAAAAGGAAATTACGTTGATAAAACCATGGCAGAATGCAGCGGCGCTGAAATGCTGGAAGAGCTTTATTTTCATTTGAAAATTCAAGCTATCATGAAGCCGGTTACACAAGCCGGGAAAGTCAATTGCATCCCGGTTGCCATGCCTTTTATTGACAGCCTTTTTATGCCCAGAGAAATTGGCGACAGGCCCAATGTGATTCCCAAAGGGGCAAGGAATTTTGCCTTTTTAGGGCAATTTGCTGAAGCGCCAAAAGATTGTGTTTTTACGGTTGAATATTCGGTTCGGACCGCTCAAATGGCAGTTTATGGTTTATTTGATACTGGCAAGAAGGTACAGCCAATGTACGATTCTGCACACAATCCCAAATATTTACTTGGCGCGCTCCAGGCTATTAACAGGTAATTGCCAATAGCCTAACCCGACAAGCCCACCACCACGAATTGCCTCACAAATTGTTTCACGAATTGTTTCGATTTAATGCTTGTGTATAATGGGCTCAACCAAACCCTTCCCTCAATCATCATGAACTTCGATCAATATCACTACATCATCGTCGAAGGCCCTATCGGCGTGGGCAAGACTACCTTAAGCCGTAAGCTCGCGACCGCGTTTGAAGCACAACTGCTGCTCGAACAGCCGCAAAACAATCCCTTCCTGAGCAGGTTTTACCGCGATTCGCAACGCTATGCGCTGTCGGCACAACTCTCGTTTTTAGTGCAGCGGGTGGCGCACATGCGCGAACTGAATCAAATTGATTTAAAGCAAACCTGTATTGTGTCCGATTTTTTGCTCGACAAAGACCCGCTGTTCGCCAAACTCACCTTAAGCGATGACGAACTGGCCTTGTATCAAGACATCTACCACCAACTCTACCCGCAACCACCCTTGCCGGATTTGGTCATTTATCTGCAAGCCCACCCCGACACCCTGATTGATCGGGTGCAAAAGCGCGGCATGGCCATGGAAGAAGGGATTTCCGGCCTGTATTTGACGCATTTGTGCGAAAGTTACAGCCGTTTCTTTTATGATTACCAGGCCGCGCCACTGTTAATTGTGAATGCGGAACACTTAAACCCGATCGACCGCGACGACGATTTTGATTTGTTGCTCAATCACATTCGCAATATGCGCGGCAAACGGGAATTTTTTAATCGTGGAGAATTTTAATGTCCGGCTATTTACAAGAATCCAATTCCAATAGCAACTCACCCGCTAACCCTTCTGGCGGTGTGCCCGCCAACCCATCTGCCAGCAATCCGGTGCCACGCCAAACACCGGGCCAAAGCGTCACCGCCATCACGCTGCAGGCGATGCGCAAAAACCGCGAAAAAATCACCATGCTCACCTGCTACGACGCCAGTTTTGCCAGCGTCATGGATTTGTGCGGGGTCGATGTTTTACTCATCGGCGATTCACTGGGCAATGTCTGCCAGGGTCAAAGCTCTACCCTGCCAGTGACGGTGGCCGATATTGCCTACCATACCGCCTGCGTGGCACGCGGCAGCAAAAACACCCTGATCATTGCCGACATGCCTTTTGGCAGCTATGCCACCCCACAATCGGCATTTGACAACGCGGTAAAATTGATGCAGGCGGGTGCCCATATGGTCAAGCTGGAAGGCGGTGCCTGGTTGGCCGAAACCATCCAGTTTTTAACCATCCGTGCCGTGCCGGTCTGCGCCCATTTGGGCTTGACCCCGCAATCGGTACACCAATTGGGTGGCTATAAGGTACAAGGCAAAACCAGTAGCTCGGCTGATTTACTCAAAAGCGATGCCTTGGCGGTACAAACAGCCGGGGCCATGCTGCTGGTATTGGAAGCCATTCCTGCACACTTGGGCAAAGAAACCACCGAACTGCTCACCATTCCCACCATTGGCATTGGTGCCGGGCCAGATTGCTCGGGCCAGGTGCTGGTAATGCACGATATGCTGGGCGTGTTTCCCGGCCGCAAAGCCAAATTTGTGAAAAACTTCATGGAAGGCCAAACCGATATCGCATCCGCCTTCTGCGCCTATATCCGCGCAGTACGCGAGCAAAGCTTCCCTGCCCCCGAACACTGCTTTTAACTCATTAGCAAGCCATATCAAGCCATGACATCGACCATACTCAATGTACTTTCATCCAGTTTGACATCCACACTGCGGCTATGGAATGGCACCTGGGGTGTCTTGCCCAGCCAGCAGCCCAAACTGGAACTGCATTTGTACGACAGGGAAGACGATGCCCAATGCCGCCTGGTGCGCGAAGTATTGACTGAGTTAAACCTGGATGTCCTGATCTATCCCTGTCCGGTGGGTGGCAAGCGCTTTGCCAAACAACGCAAAAAACTGGCCCCCAAAGCCGGGCCGGGGCCAGTCTTGTATGACCCCAATACCAAAACCACGCTCATTTCAGCCCGCTCAATTATTGCCTATTTATTCGAAACCTATGCCCAAACCCCGATCCCCCGGCGTTTGCACTTACCCCTGGTGGATACGCTCACCTCTCACCTGGCTACCCTCTCGCGCAGCACTTATCGCCATGGCGCGCAGGCTTCCCATACCCCAAAGCAATTACTGACACTCTACAGTTTTGAATCCAGCCCGTTTTCAAGACTGGTACGCGAGCAATTATGCAGCCTGGAACTACCCTATCACTTAATCAATTTAGGCAAATTGCAATGGGCCGATATGGGGCCAGCCGCGTTTCGCCTGGTACCCGGCCCCTACCACCCTACCCCCGACA
>CAMBDR010000652.1 GCA_945864765.1 Janthinobacterium lividum
TTGGTGGTGGAATTTGATGAAGATACGGCGCTCGAAGTGGTGCAACAGGCGCACCCGGATATTTATGTCAAGGGCGGCGACTATCAAATGGACGCCATTCCCGAAGGGCAGGCCGTGTTGGCCTATGGTGGCCGGGCCGTGGCGATTGCCTTTGATTATGATCGCTCCACCACGCAGTTGCTGGCCAAAGTTATTGCGTCAGCGGTTTGATGCCAATTTGCAGGGTCAGGTTTCCTGCTTTTTCAAATTCAAGCGTGAGCGGCAGGGTTTTTCCGGCTTGCAGTGGCTGCTTCAGGCCAATCAACATCAGGTGCGCGCCTTGGCCCGGTTGCATTACCACGCTGCCGCCTGCTGGCAAGGGAATATCGTCCAGCTCACGCATGCGCATGATGCCGCCGTCCATGCTGCTGGTGTGTAGTTCCACCCGCTCAGCCACGGGCGAACTGACGCGGCGTAATTTATCGCCCTGTTTGCCCAGATTGGCCAGGTTTAAGTAAGCGGCACCATTGGCTTGTTTGGGCACGGTGCTGCGTGCATAGCCATCATTGACGCGGATCATGCCAGCTTGGTTGGGAGCGGCCATGGCCGCTATCGACCAAAACGCCCAAAAGCCGGATAGCGCAATGACACATAGCATGCGCAGGGAATAGAAATTTGCTTGCATGGAAATCCTTTTAATTGCCGTCAATAAAACCATTTTGCCGCCATGCTTCATACACCACAATGGCGACGGTATTGGATAAATTTAAACTACGGTTGCCTTCGCGCATTGGCAGGCGGATGCGTTGGGTGGTGGGGAAGCTATTGCGCAAATCCGGGTGTAAGCCGCGTGTTTCCGAGCCAAACACAAACACATCGCCCGGTAAAAATTGGGTCTGCGCGAAGCAATTGGAGCCATGGGTGGTGAGCGCGAACATGCGGGCCGGGTCGGGTTGTTGGCGATCAATAAAAGCTTGCCAGTCGGGGTGGACTTGCATCGTCGCGTACTCGTGATAATCCAGCCCGGCGCGGCGCATTTTGGCGTCGTCCAGCGGAAAACCCAGCGGTTCAATCAAATGCAATTGCGCGCCGCTATTTGCGCATAAGCGAATGATATTGCCAGTATTGGGTGGGATTTCGGGTTCAACCAAAACAACGTGGAACAAGCGCTTCTCCTCGTGCAAGAAAAACAACCATGAAAGACATCAATAAAGAGCGCCAGTATACTATGTTGTGAATGTATCAGGCATACTTTGTTTGCCGTGATGTTTGTCTGTCACGGATACATGCGCTTAACGTGGAGGACATTCCATACCGTGACGGTTGTTTCATCTTCGTCAAGAATTACCACATAATTGGGATGTGCGACCAATTCGATTGCGCCTGGCACAATAAGCCCAATTCTGCGTGGGTGATTCGGATCGGCCAGTAAATCGACTTGGCGGTCGATGTGTAGCCATAGATCGGCTGCGGCTTGTGGGTTGCCCTGGGATGCAATGTATGCCTCAATGGCATTGAGGTCATGATAATAGGTTTGGGCGCGTTTGATTCGCTTCATAAAGCATCGCGTTGCCTTTGCTTGGCCGCGCGGATTGCCTCCCACTCTTCCGGTTCGATGAGTTTATTGGTGCCGCTGACCAGCCCGGCGCGTGATGCCCGTACTTTTTGCTGTGCCCATTCGCCATGGGAAAGCGCGGTGGTGTTGGTATCAGCAAAATCTTTCAGTCTGTAGGGCGCAATAAGTTCTGGCATTTGGAAACTCACAAGATAATGTATTTGGTGCATTTTAGCTGAAGTAGCGCTTTATGGCCAGAGGAACGACACTATTTTATTCTTCCGTTGAGCCAGCGCGCCATGTTGTGGCAAATTCAGGCATGGTTGTTGATTCACATCGTCCGAAACTGAACGGATTGGATAATTTCGCGTTGATCACTGTAAAATGGGGCCTGTTTGTGTTGTTCTCTGCGTTTGCCCGGTATTTTGGAATGGAAAAGTATGGCAATACAATTGAAACCTGATAATGTTGCTGCCAGTGAAATGGATCGCCTGCCCGTCTTGCGCGCCTTGCTGCGCGATGCCACGCGCGCGGCGCATCACCGTATCGATCACCATCCCATGCTGGCACCCCTGCTGCGGCCAGGTTTGGGTTGGGCACAATATTTGCTCGTGTTGAAAGTATTTCTGGATTTTTACGCTGCCTTGCAGCCTTGTTTGATGACTGCGCTTGAGCGCTTGCCAGGCGCGCCGGGTGGCTATGTTTTGGCCGACCGCATCGCCTGGTTGCAACAGGATTTGCTGGATTTGGCTGACAAGGCCGCTGATGCTGCCAGTGTCGCCAGGCTTGATCATGCCGGGCTGACCAACGTGCGCTGGCTGTTGCCCACGCTCACGCAAGCATCTGCGCTCGCTGGTGCTTTGTATGTGGTGGAAGGTTCGGCCTTGGGTGGGCTGGTGATTGCCAAACAACTGCATGCAACATTGGGCGTCGATGCAAACCGGGGCGCACGATTTTTCAACGGATGGGGCGATGCAACGCACCAAAAATGGGATAGTTATTGGTAGTTCGCCGCCTCAATCTGTCCTTTTGGTGCACAAGTGCAGGCAGCAGAGGCAGCGGCCAGCGTGTTCGAGGCGCTGGCGCAGGGTTTGGATGCGGCGTGGGCAATGCAATCAGAGGAGTTGGTCTATGAATGAGCTTGGCAAAACACCACTTGAAATGGCTTTGCAGCGTTGCGCTTCCGAGCAAATCCACTTTGCCGGAGCGATTCAAGGGCATGGCGTGCTGTTGGCCGTGGATGAAGCAGGCCTGTTGCGCATGGCCAGCGATAATTTGCAAACCCTGTTCGGCTGCACTGCCGCAAAAGCCCTGGCGCACCCGGTTGCCGACTTGATCGGCGAGTCGGCTCTGCTGCACTTGCGCGCGGCGCTGGCGCAGTCGCATGGGACAGGGGCTTCGCCAGGTTTGGCGCTAAATCCGGATCAGACCAGCGTGCCCGCCGCGCTATGGGCAACGGTGCATCGATCCGGGCCATTGCTGTTGATTGAATTGACGCACCAAACGCCCGCCGACATGGTGCAGCAAGACCGCTTCCTGGCCGTTAAACAGGTTCTTGACAGTGACGACCATGGCACCGATGTCGAGCGCTATTGCGATTATATTGCCCACACCATCCGCCAAATGACCGGGTTTGACCGGGTCATGGTGTATCGCTTCGACAGCCGCTGGAATGGGGCCGTGCTTGCGGAAAGCCGCAACCAAGCCTTGCCTGCCTTGTTGGGCCATCACTTTCCGGCCTCCGACATTCCACCCCAGGCGCGCGCCCTGTATGAAAAAAATCTGATGCGCGTTTTGCTCGATGCCGATGCAGCCACGGTGCCCATTGTGCCGGCGCACAATCCGCTGACCGGCTTGGCGCTGGATTTAAGCCATTCCCATCTGCGCGCCATTTCACCGGTGCATATCGAGTATGTGCGCAATATGGGGGTGCGCTCGACGATTACGCTGTCGCTGATGCATGAGGGCCGCTTGTGGGGGCTGGTGGCATGCCATGACACCCAGGTTAAACGATTGAGCGCCCCATTGCATGAAGAAC
>CAMBDR010000653.1 GCA_945864765.1 Janthinobacterium lividum
AATCGTATCGAGCGCGCCCAAAATCAGCGCTTTCAAATTCAGTTGCTCGGTGGTGAGGGCTTTTTTACCCAGCTTGACCTTGGGATTGGTCAATTCTTCGATTTCTTCCAGAATTTTTTGGGACGATACGCCCGGTGGTAATTCATTCACCACCGCCTGCCATTGGCCGCGCGCCATGTCTTCAATTTTCCAGCAGGCGCGCACTTTCATACTGCCGCGCCCGGTTTCATACATTTCCGACAGCACGCTGGCGGGGGTGATAATTTGGCCACCGCCGGGAAAGTCCGGGCCGGGGATGATTTGCATCAATTCGGCGTGGGTCAGTTCCGGGTTGCGGATCAAGGTTACCGCCGCTTTGGCCACTTCAAGCAGATTATGCGAGGGAATTTCGGTCGCCAAACCGACCGCAATGCCGGACGCGCCATTGAGCAGCACCATCGGCAAGCGCGCCGGCAATTGCCTCGGTTCGCGGCTGGAACCGTCGTAATTGTCCTGAAAATCGACCGTATCCTGATCGATTTCTTCGAGCAATAATTGCGAGATGGGAGTCAGGCGTGCTTCGGTGTAACGCATCGCCGCCGCGCCATCGCCATCACGCGAGCCAAAATTGCCCTGGCCGTCGATCAGTGGGTAGCGTAGCGAAAAGTCTTGCGCCATGCGCACCAGCGCGTCATACACCGATTGGTCGCCATGCGGGTGCAGCTTACCCAGCACATCACCCACCACGGCGGCCGATTTACGCGGCTTGGCCGTGGCGGTGAGACCCAGTTCATTCATCGCATATAAAATGCGGCGCTGTACCGGTTTTTGTCCATCGCACACATCGGGCAGGGCGCGCCCCTTGACCACCGAAATGGCGTAATCCAGATAGGCGCGCTCGGCGAAGGTGGAGAGGGTTAAAAACTCATCATCGCCCGGCGGAGGAGGGGGTGGTGGTGAGGGCGGTGGTGGCACTGGCGGCGGCGGTGGTGCTGGTGGCTGCCCAGGTTCTGGCGGCTGCGCTGGTGCGTGCTGCTGCGCGGATGCAGGCGGCAGTGGCTCGGGCGGCTGCGCTGGCACGGATGTCTCCGATGGCGCAGGAGCTGACGGTGATTCATCAAATAAATTGGCTTGAGATGGCATGGTAGGGGCTATTGTTTTTCAAGAGGAAAGAAGCGGTCACCAACCAGGCTCACCAGTATCATTAAGGTGAACCAAAGATTGGCGTAATACACGAGCGCAGGGCCAAAGGGCAAATCAATATGAGTGCTCAATGCGATGACGACAGGGCCAAGTATCGCCACCATGGCAATACGCCATACGGGTGGAAAATTGGGTGTCCCATTCAATTGGCTGGCGACCAGACAAAGCAGCCAACCCAGCAATAGCACAACGCTGTTTTGTAAGATGTGCGTACCCTGCAAGCTGTAATTTACTACCAGTGTTGCGCTGCATAACAGGCAGACCAGCCGCGCTTTTTCAAGTTGGGCCGGATTGAGCCAACGGCGGATGGCGTTTGATCCCTGAAATGTCAGGCAAAACAAGGTGAGCAAAAATAAGGCATAGCGGCTGTAGGGCGCGCTAAAGTGAAACGATTCGCGCACGGGCATGGCGATAATCAAAGCCAGTGCCAGGGCAAATAGCGAACGGCCAGGCGTCAGGCTGCTACTGAATACAAACACGATCAAGCTTAAACCAAACCAGCTACTGACCGCCTCAATTTGCTGTAGCCAGTTGGGCGCTTGCGGCAGTACCGTGCAAAACCCCCATAGCGCAAACCACGCCAGCGCAAATGAATACACACGCCAGTCAAACCGGTAAATTTCCTTGGACTTGACGATTAATTCATGATGCAAACGCTGGCCGATTTCGCGCAAGCGTTGCGAAGGGTAAAAAGTAAAATAGCCCACGCCAGCAAAACTGGTGACTTCACCCAGTAGCAAAAGCCAGGGCGCAAAAGGGTGATCCAGCACCTGGCGCAAGCCAAAGGGCCAACTTAACAGCAGCACCCACAGCGCCGCCAGCGGCAGGCCCAGTGCCAGCGAGCCAAAAAAGGTCTGGATGAAATAACGCTTGGCATCACACTTCTTCGCCCAGGTTTTAAGCACTTCCTGATTGATTTTATAGCACACTACCTCCGGCATTTTCCGGGTCAGGATATAAATCCATTCCTGCAATTGGCCGACCATTTTTCTATCCATCAATTGAAACGGCCATTTGGGCATGCGCGGGGCCAGCAATAATCCCAAAGCAGGGATGGTTTTGGCTTTGTCCAGTAAAAACTGCCATTGGTTTTCGGCATGATGGCGCTCCAGCGCAATGCGCGGCGTCTGCGAGTCCATGCGCAATAAATGGGCGATACTTTTTTCCCATTCAAAATGGAAAATGATTTGCGCCGCCAAATCGGGGTCGGCATGGTCGCTGGCACAATAGTTTGCCGCGCATAGTTCAAAGGCATCGCGCACATCCAGGTTTAATAAATCATCACTGGCCAGCATGGTTTTCAGGCGCTGGATATCGGGCTGGCTGCCGTAACCGAGAAAGCGTAACCAAAGTTTGTGGGCCTGCTGTGCGGGCGGCAGTTCGGGCTTGGGTTCAAGCAGTGGCGGGGCGGCTACTGGCTTAGGTGCGCTCGCTGGTTCAGCTTGGGGCGCGCTTACAGGTACAGGCTCGGGCGCAGGTTCGGGCGCGCTCACCTGCCCAGGCTGATCCGGGTCGTCGGCCCGATGTTGCGCCCAATGGAGCGCATATTCATACGATATGCGCAGGGTTTGAAACTTGCCTGCATCATCTTCCGGGCGGGTGGTTTTCAGTTGTTTGGCATAGGCGCGTTTGATGGCGCGCTGATCCTGCGTGGCTTCAATGCCCAACACTTCCCAGATAGAAACCTCAGCGCTCATTACAGATAACTCTCGTTTTCAATCTGCTGCAAAATTTGCTGTAATTGAAGCCGTGCATGACGTACTTTTTCGGTATCCTGGGTTTCCAATAGCGCCTGGAATTGCGCGATATGGTGCGCCAGAAAAGGCCGTACATCGCCCAGCGAGGTTTCATACAAACGATCCGCCTGGGCAATCAGGGCGCGGTTTTCCATTTGGTCGCGCGGGTGAATTTTCAGTTCCGCCAGCGCCTGCATGCGCTCGGCAATTTGTTCTGGCGTCATCACGCCGGGGTTTTCGGCAATCACCAATTGGTGGGTGGCCCCGGTTTCTTGCACAGTCGCCTCGGCTTCGAGCACGCCGCTAATGTCATAGGTGAAGCGAATATCAATCGACACTTCACCGGCTTTTTTGGGTGGAATGGGAAATTCGATCCGGCCCAGAAACACATTGTCTTTCACCAGCCGTGATTCACCCTGAAAAATCAGCACGTTCAATTCGCTTTGCCCGTCGCGCACCGTGGTAATGCTTTCGATGCGGGAAATCGGTACCGTGGAATTGCGTTCAATAATCGGCAAATAATGGCCCGGATCATATTGGTTGGCCCCAATCTGGCGCGAGATGGCGATGCCCAGTGAATACGGTGCCACATC
Source organism: Janthinobacterium lividum (assembly GCA_945864765.1). Classification (GTDB taxonomy): domain Bacteria; phylum Pseudomonadota; class Gammaproteobacteria; order Burkholderiales; family Burkholderiaceae_D; genus CAMBDR01. The sequence goes on from CAMBDR010000653.1 coordinate 3,512, forward strand.
GGTCATGACCACTTCATCGAGCGCACTGTCGCGCATTTTTAAGCCGGCCTGAATCGCCGCG
>CAMBDR010000654.1 GCA_945864765.1 Janthinobacterium lividum
CATCCACCACTTTGGGCAAAACAGCTTTGCCCGGATGGGGCTTTTTGCCGCCCTGCGGTGGCCGCTTTGCGTCGCGCGGCGGCTTTTGATGGCGTACACCCTGGGTTGGCACGTCACCCGAATTGCTTATAACACCCTCCGCGCTGACCGCATGGCTGTTGCTGCCAGTTGGATTGGGGTTATTTGGGTTATTTGGGTTAGTTGGATTATTCGGGCTATTCTGATTACGCGGAGCATTGCCTTGCTGGCGGCTGCGCGCAGCGCGCAAACCACGCGGCGTGCGCTGAATCCGCTCGCCATTGCGCTCACGGCGCGGGGCATTGGGGTCGAATACAAAAATCTCGGGAGCAGCCTCGGGGCTTAGTGCGGGTTCAGCGCTTGCTACCGCGACCGGAGCAGGCGCGATGGCCGGAGCGGCTGGCGCAATGACCTGAGCTGCAACCACCGGGGCAACCGTAACCGGGCTGACAGCGGTGGGAGCAGGCTTGGGGGGGCTGGTCTTTTTGACCTTTGCCACCACTGGCTCCGATGGTGCATCGCCCGCCGTAACCGCTTTACGCGGCGCACGCGGTGCGCGTTTTGGCTTGACAGGGGCCTCGGCCGCCTCACTCGCAACGGCAACAGGCGCACTGGCTGCACTGCTTGCACTTGCCAAACTTTCATCAACGCCAGGCATAGCGGCCTTGGCTTTCGGACTGGCCGCACGCCGCCGTTTTGGCGCTGCTGCTGGCTCTGGCGCGGGAGCGCTGTCGCTCACTGGATTGGTTTCATTATTCGAGTTCATTAGTTTCAATGGTGATGGTTGGCTTTGGCTCAGCCTCAGTTACAAAATTGTCGGGCGCTGCAACGCTTGCAATAGTTGGATTGCCTGCATTAGTTGCATTGATTGCATTAAAGTCGATCGTACTTTGATCTGGGTTTTCGATATTGCCAGTCAAAGTTTGCATTTCAAGTAAAGCTGCTTCAGATAATTGCCCTTGCGCCATTTGCTGCAAAGGGGGTAAGCCTGCCAGCGTTTTCAAGCCCAAATCATCCAAAAACTGCTTGGTGGTAGCCAATAAAGAAGGCCGCCCCGGTACATCACGGTAGCCCACGGTATCGACCCAACCACGGTCTTCCAACATGCGTATCGTTTGCGAATTCACGGCCACGCCCCGAATTTCTTCAATATCGCCCCGGGTAACGGGTTGTCGATACGCAATAATCGCCAATGTTTCCATGGTGGCACGTGAATACTTCGGCGGCTTTTCAGGATGCAAACGATCCAGATACATTTTCATTTCAGGGCGGCTTTGAAAACGCCAGCCATTGGACAGGCTGACCAATTCCAAGCCATCATTGGCCCATTTCTCGCGCAATTGATCCAGCATTTGCCGAATCGCTTCGGCATTAAACATGCTGTCATCATTTTCACTCTCTGCGAACAGCTTTTTCATGCCGTTGACTGACAACGGTTCATGAGCGCATAACAACGCAGTTTCGAGGACTTTTTTGGCCTCAGTCATATCCATGTGTAATACTCTTGTCCGGCTTGTTTTGCAAAGTTTGCAGAGAAAGAATCAAAAGCAGCCACGAAGCAATAGGTGCATTATTCAACATCCATACCGAAGCTGCCGCATTCCGACGCTCATGAAGGATAAACCGAGCGGGAATATTCAGACTGTTTGCGACCCAACCAAGTTTTGATTAGTCGCGATTATTATTGCGAAATTACTATTAAATGCTGGCACCGAGGCGCTTGCCCAAGTTGATTAGCCGAATTGTACCCGATAATTCGTGTTGTGCCTATATTTTCCGCATTTTCAGCACAAAAGCTTGTTTATGCGTTGCAAAGCCCGATTGATGATTTACCGCACGAACAAATGAATAACGATTCACTGAAAGAGCAAGCGACCGACCAAATTTAAGCCAAATGCTCATCCAACAGCGTCGATACCCCCAAAAACGCCGGGTATTCGGCGGTAATTACATAGGTTGGCACTTGCGCCAACCAGGCAGAAAAACGCCCCTTGGCTTCAAACCGACGCCGAAAGCCGGACTGTTCAAAGCGCGCCCCCAAACGCGGCACAATCCCGCCGCCAATATAAATGCCGCCTTGCGTGCCCAAAGTAATGGCCAGATTACTCGCCACCGTACCCAACATGACACAAAAGACTTCGATCGTTTCATCACACAATGCCGATTCGCCCGCCAAAGCCCGGCGCGTGATTTCCGGTGCCGGAAGCTGCGCATCGGCCACCCGATCCCGATCAACCAAAGCACGATAAATTAACTCCAAACCAACACCCGATAAAAATCGCTCGGCCGATACATGCTCAAACTCGCGCCAGGCAAAACGCAAGATAGCCACTTCGCGCTCATCCGATGGTGGAAACGTGGCGTGACCACCTTCACTTTTTAGTGCAATCCAGTCACCACCTGAAGGAATAATACCTGACACGCCCAAACCCGTACCCGCCCCCAGCAAGCCGATCACACACGCCTCGCGCGCACTGCCACCGCCAATCTGCTGTTTTTGCGCAACACTTAAATGCGGCACAGCGCGCGCCAATGCACTAAAGTCATTGACCACCAAAAAACTTTGAAAGCCCAATTCCTGGCGCACGGCTTCAATCGAAAAGGCCCAATGATGATTGGTCATTTGCACCCAATCGCCATCCACCGGGTTGGCAATGGCTATGGCGGCATGGGCAATTTGCACTGCGTGCCCCTGATTTGGCAAACCCGCCAGATAAGCGCGCATGGCATCGGCCAAAGACTCATAATTAGCACAAGGCAAGACCGTAATGGCATCGAATTGGCCCTTGACAACTTCCATGGCAAAGCGCGCATTGGTGCCCCCCACATCTGCCAACAGACGCGGAAAAGAAGACGTTACAGCATTAGATATTTCATTCATAATCAGCAAACGATAAAGGTTAAGGGACTCAATAGGTGACAAGTATGGCAACGACTTTAGCATACCTGTCCAGCGCAGCTTTCAAAGACAAATTTGATTTAAAAAATGTCCCAACATCGACATTGTAGTATAACGACGAAATAACTTGCAAATAAATCGTAGTTTGACTACTATATCGTCTATCAACACTCGTTTATAAAAAAACGAAATAACACTGCCCTGCTTTGGCAGAGCAACCCTTGCCCGTCCACCATAGGAGTTTTACGATGAAATTGAAACAAATCGTCCTGGCAGCCGCCATTGTTATGAGCGGTAGTGTCTATGCAGCAGATGTTGAAGTATTACACTACTGGACCTCTGGCGGTGAAGCCAAGTCGGTCGCAGAATTGAAAAAAATCATGCAAGCCAAAGGTTTCGGCTGGAAAGATTTCGCCGTATCCGGTGGTGCGGGCGAAAATGCAACAACCGCATTAAAAGCACGCGTTATTTCCGGCAATGCCCCAACGGCCGCCCAAATTAAAGGCCCTTCGATTCAAGAATGGGGTCAAGAAGGCGTGTTAGCCAATATCAATGAAGCGGCCACGGCGGGTAAATGGGACAGCCTGTTGCCTAAAGTAGTGACCGATGTGATGAAATATAAAGGCAACTACGTGGCAGCACC